>WRCW01000105.1 GCA_009783755.1 Spirochaetaceae bacterium | reverse complement strand
GAATATGATTGGAACTCCGGGAATTGCAGGAAAATTATTTAGTACTTTGGGTGATAACAAAATAAATGTTTATGCTATTGCACAAGGATCATCTGAAAGAAATATTTCTTGTGTAGTAAAAAAGGAAGAAACAGAAAAAGCTATTAAGGTTATTCACAAATCTTTTCTTGGTGTTTGAACCAGCTTGAACCTATTTGAGCCAACACACCTCAGCCTGATGCTGTTTGTTGGTAAGTGCAATATATGGCAGAGGTATACTACGCATGCCATCTGTTAAGTGGCAGTTGACAGGGTATTGTATAGCAAGTTGAATTAGCTTATATTTAAATCAAGCCATAAAATATGGTTTACACATTCGTGGAATGTGACAATATCAAAAGCTACTAAAAAATATTAGTAACATAAAGGGATGTTTTATGAAAAACACAATCAAATATTTTTGTATTATCGCAGTAGTTGCGATAATCGGATTTGCAATGATGTCCTGTGGTGAAATTAAACAAAAAGATTTTTACGGCAAATGGGTAGATAAGAATGATTCAATTACCATAACAGCAAATGAATTAACTCATATAGCTGCTTTTTATAGTTATACAATGAGTATTGACAGTGTTACACTAATGAAAGATAACCGTGATCCAAATTATCCCAGTGGTTTTCGATTTGATGGAAAAATTAAAAAGAGATCTGGCGATGCTGCTGAAACTGGCTCAGATAAAGAAATAACCTTATGGCTGCACACTGGTAAGAAGGAACTTATAGTGGGTACTGCTGCAAGATACCCTTACAAAAAACAATAAGAAAAAATCTGGAAATAAATTGTGCTTGTGGTATTTAAAATTTAAAACAAACAATAAGTGCTACGGCTGCTATTAGCGACCGTAGCATTTTGAAAAACCGCTAATGGTCTTTATCTTTATGCGGTTTTCTTTTCACTACATTTTGGGCAGGGGTCAATGCTTCTCATTACCCCCTGCCCCAAACATCACTTGCCTGGATACAATGGAATAAGGAGTAGTTATGAAGTTTTATAGTACAAGAAATAAAAATCATTTAGTAAGTTTTAAAGACGCAATATTCCAGGGAATTTCTCCTGATGGTGGATTATACAATCCTGCGGAAATGCCGGATCTTTCAAATTTATTTAACTCAATGGATGAGAATATTTCTTTTGTTGATTCATCAGCCAAGCTTGCTTCAGAAATCCTAAAAGATGATCTGTCTTCAGAGAGAATAAAAAATTTATGCAAAAAAGCTTTTCCATTCAAACCAGAAATCACAGACGCCGGAAATAACATCTTTATACTTGAACTCTATCATGGCCCTTCATCTGCTTTTAAAGACTTTGGAGCTTTTTTTCTTGCAGCTGCCATGGAAGAACTGCTTGCCGGCGATGACAGAAAAGCAATTATTTTAACAGCAACTTCAGGAGATACAGGAAGCGCTGTAGCGCAGGCTTTTCATAACAAAAAAAATATTGAAGTAGTTATATTATATCCTTCAGGAAGGGTAAGCCCTCTTCAGGAAAAACAGCTTACAACACTTGGTGGAAACGTTACTGCACTTGAAGTAAAAGGCTCTTTTGATGATTGCCAAAAAATGGTTAAAGAAGCTTTTCTTTGCAAGGAGCTTTCAAAACTTCCGCTTACTTCTGCAAATTCCATTAATCTTGGAAGACTTATCCCTCAATCATTTTATTATGTCTATGCTGTTAATAAATTCAGGAAAAAATATGATAATTTGGTTTTCTCTGTACCAAGCGGAAATTTCGGAAATCTTACAGCAGGAGTACTTGCAGCAAAATGGGGTCTTCCTGTAAATAAATTTATTGCAGCAACAAACATAAACAAAGAGGTTCCTGAATACCTTGAATCAGGTATCTTTTCCCCAAGACCATCTGCCCAAACATATTCAAATGCAATGGATGTAGGCAACCCAAGTAACTTTGAAAGACTTAAAGATATTTTTAATGATGATTATAAAAAGATGGGAGAATTGATTGCCGGAGAATGGGTTAACGATGACGACACTTTTAATGCAGTAAAAAGCTATTATGAGAAAACCAAAAAGTTTATTGATCCTCATACAGCAGTAGGATATGTAGCTTCACAAAGATATATCAATAAATTAAAAAGCTTTTCAAAAGATAGTACTGCCTTAATAACTTTATCAACAGCTCATCCCGGTAAATTCCTCGAAGTTGTTGAGAAGGCAACAGGAGTAAAACAAATACTTCCGCCTCAGCTTGAAAAAATACTTACACTTAAAAAAGTATCTGTGTTGATCAATAATACAACAGATGCTCTTACAAATTTTTTATTGGAAAAATTCAACTAAAATAAAAAAAGGCAGAGAAGACTCTGCCTTTTTTATGCTTAAATATTAAAAATCTAAAAAGAGTTATCAATAATTTCACATACTATATGATAAGCCAGCAAATGGGTTTCCTGTATTCTTGCTGTTACAGGAGCTTGAACAATAAATGAAATATCACATTTATTTTTTATTGTTCCTCCATCTTTTCCAAGAAAACCAATTGTTTTGCAACCTATCTCAAGCGCTTTTTCCGCAGCTTTAAAAATATTTGGGCTATTTCCCGATGTTGAGAAGCAGACAAACACATCACCTTTTTTTGCAAGTGCCTCGACCTGTCTTGAAAAAACATTTTCATAACCATAATCATTTGCAATTGCGGTCAACGCAGAAGTATCTGTTGTCAAAGAAATGCCCGGAAGCCCTTTTCTTTCTTTCACAAACCTGCCCGACATCTCAGCTGCAAAGTGCTGGCTATCTGCTGCACTGCCGCCGTTTCCTGCAAAAAGTATTTTATTCCCGTTGTTGATCGCCTCAACTATTACAGCTGCAATCTTTTCCAGGATTGCCGCATCTTTTTTAACATAAGCGACTGCTTTTCCATGATCTTCAAGAATATTATCAATTAAATTCATAGACAACTCCGCTTAAAACAAATATTTGAAAATCATTATAAAAGAATATTTGAAAAAAATATACCATCACATCGCTGTTTGTGAATTAAAAACCAAAAATCATTCAACCTTAAAGCGAGATACTTCTTTTACCAGCCGAGAGATATATTCCCGGTTTTTATTGGTTAAATCATTTACCTGATTCACAGCTGCATTGATCTCCTCTGCTCCTAAAGCCATCTCATTCATACCTCCGGCGATCTCCTGGGTCACTTTTTCAAGGTTTTTACTTTCCCGTATAACTTCATTGGAACCTTGAAGCATTTCCTTTGAGCTCCCTTTAACTTCCCGTGTAATATCGTTCACCTGACCAATGGCCTGGAGTATCTGTTTGGAACCCTGCCCCTGCTCCTCCATTGCATTACAGATATTTATCTCCTGATCTGCTACTATTTTAATATCCGAATCAATGTTTTCAAATTTATCACGAACATTGTTTGTTGACTTTGTTATCTTTTCGATCGCTTCCTTGATTTTCTGCAGCACATTGCTAACTGTTTTTGACTGATCTCCGGAGTTTTCCGCAAGTTTTCTGATCTCGCTGGCTACTACTGCAAAACCTCTTCCAGCTTCTCCTGCATGAGCTGCTTCTATGGCTGCATTCATCGAAAGAAGATTTGTCTGACCAGCAATGTTCTCCATAACTGTATTGATTTCCAATAGCCCTTCTGATTGTCTTGCTATTTCCATAATGTCTGTCGCTACATCCTGCACACCTCCTCGCCCAATTCCAGATGCTTTTGTTAGTTGCTGAACATTTTCCCTGTTTTTGATGAGGGTTTGTGTAACAGACTGGACATTAGCCAACATCTCTTCTATGGCTGAAGAAGACTGGGATACACTGGCGCTCTGCTGCTCCACATGGCCATTTAGCTTGTTGATGTTGCCGGTGATCTGCTCCATGGTTGCGTTTGTTTCAGTTACAGAAGCGCTCTGACTGATGATCCGTTCCTTAATACTTTGGATATTGGCAGTGATCTCGTTTACTGCTGCTGCGGTTTCAGCCATATTGGTGGCAAGATCATTACCGATATCTGATAATGCTGCTGCCTGTTCTTTAATGACTACAACCAGATTTTTAATTTTTCCCAGGGTGAGATTGAAGTACTTGGAAAGATCGCCTATCTCATCCTTTGAGCTGGTTTGTATCTGCTTGGTAAGGTCCCCTTCTCCTTCGGAAATATCTTTAAGTGTAAAAGTTACATTGCGGATCGGCTTGACAATACCTTGAGCAACAAAGAAAGTGATAAACATAGCAGCTACAAGAATTATCGCTGCAAATATTATCGTAATGAATGTTGTATCCCTGATTGATTTAGTTATTTCATTCACCGGAATACCTGTCATAAGAGACCAGGGAGTATCCATCCCGGAAATCTTGACTGGATAATAAATAAGATGAATGTCTGTTTTCAAAATAGGAGAATACCGTTCCAGGACAACAGACTGTCCCTTCTCCCCGCCATTCCTGATAGATTGAACAACTCGAAGGTGCTGATCCCCAAGCAGAATCTTTTCCTCTTCGTTGATTAAAATATTGCTCTTTATCCTATTTTTATCATAATGTGCAACAATTGTACCATCATTGGAGTATACTGCAGCAACTCCTTTTCCTTCGTATATTCCAGCTGCCAATTCATCAACTATTTCCTGCACAAGGCTCACATAATTGATTCCTACCAGACCTACGACCTTGTTGCTTGAATTTTTAATTGGGTATTGGACAGAAAGGATAGCAGCATTCCCATAACCATAAACATCCCTCCAGACAGGCGACTCAATAATTGGTCTTCCATATGCAACCATGTTTGACAAGTAACCATGCCACCCTTCGTAGCCTGCTGATATGAGTTCAACATTGCCGGTCCTCCTTCGCGTATAGAAGGACTGATACTGACCACTCTGTGCATCATAGCTATCTATAGTGTAAGGAAGCCATGCAGTAAAGATTCCCAAAACACGCTCGTTCCCCTGGATAACACTTTCCATGATATCGTCATAGATTTCTCGCCTCTGTCTTTCTGGCGTAGTTTCATACTCGCTAAAGACCATGGCAACTATATTTGCGATAGCCGAAAAATTTTCAATACGCCTCTCGATTTCTATTGCATTACCTTCGGCCAACGCATTAGCAAATTCATAGGCAGTAGTTTTCTGCAAACTACTTGCACGTGTTAGAGTGAATACCTCCAGGCATACAATGATCACAATGATCATTGTTAGAATAACTGACAACAACTTAATTCGTAGACTCATATAATTCTCCCAAAGCTAAACCATATTTTTGCAAGCAGAATATATATCAGCCTATTTTTTTTTGTCAACAGAATTATTTTTATGAATTTTTATTTTTTCTTATACAAAAAATTAAATTTTCTTATGGATATGTGAAGAGGTGGGTGGTGAAGAAATAGACGGGTAAAGAGTACTACTCCCCTGCTTTGAAGTTATACACTGGCTTAATTCGCAAAAGGATCTCTGCTGTTGGGTTTATTTGGCTAACGATTGATTCCATGTTTTTATATGCCATTGGCGATTCATCGAGAGTATCTTTTCCTACACAGGTTGTGAATATCCCTGCCATTTCCGCTCTGTATTTTTCCATTGAGAGCGAATGCAGCGCTGCTGTGCGGCTCATGATCCTTCCGGCGCCATGAGGAGCAGATTGATTCCAATCACTATTTCCTTTGCCTATACAAATCAAACTGCCATCGCGCATATTTATTGGAATCAATAATTTTTCACCCTGTTTTGCAGATACTGCTCCTTTTCGGAGTATCATAGCATCTGTATCAATGTAATTATGGATAGTTGTGAATTCGCTAATCTTTGTTAATCCCATTTTAGCCAAAATCACATCCATCATTGCTTTGCGGTTAAGAACAGCAAATTGATGGATGATCTTCATATCATGAATATAATCATCGAATAGATATCCTGAAACATAAGCCAGATCTTTAGGAACAGTTACAGGATTGCCTTCTTTTTTTAATTGCTTTACGACAGCCGCTATTTCTTTACCTTGGCCATCTTTTTTAAACTGAGCAATAGTTTCATCGATCTGCTTTTTGGAGCTACCAGAAAGCTGTTTATAAGCTTCCTTTTGGTAGTAATCTGCAACTTCTGTCCCAAGATGGCGGCTGCCAGAATGCACCACAATATAAAGTGTGTTGTCCTCTGCACGATCGATTTCAATAAAATGGTTTCCCCCTCCCAATGTTCCAATGCTGTAGCGGGCGCGATCAAGATCGACCCTGGCAGCACACCGTAACTTATCCAGCTTGATTTCTGAATTAAAGGAGTGATGATCATCGCGTATTTTTCTGCCTGCAGGAATGCCGGAGCGGATTATTTTATCCAGTTTTTCATAGTTGATTTCTTTTTCTGAAAGCTCAACTGTTTCCATGCCGCACCCAATATCAACCCCTACCATGCCAGGAACAATTTTATCCTTTATAGTCATTGTTGTGCCGATCGTACACCCTTTTCCTGCGTGCACATCTGGCATTATCCTTAATTTGGTTTCAGCAAATTCTATCTGATCACAAACCATGCGAATTTGTTCTGCTGCTTTTTCATCCAGTTCATCGCAATAGCAAAGAGCAAAATTATGCGCGCCTTTTATTTCAATCATTTACTTATTCCAGTTCTTTTTTTATATCAGCCACAGACCATTTCATGCATAAATTATATTCAGGATTAATGCATTTAGGTATAAAAATCTCTTTATAGCATGGAGAACAAAAAATATCTTTTTTAATGATTTGGCACTTACCAGGTCCCGGAGGGATCAATCTTTCCGGAGCTGTAGGACCAAATATTGTTATGACTGAAGTCCCAACAACAGAAGCAATATGCATAAAAGCGCTATCAGCTGATATAACATATTCAGAATCCTTAATGATTTTTATAGCTTCAAGAATTGTTGTTTTTCCTCTCAGATCATTTTTATTATCTATAGAGTTATTTTTTGACCCAATAATGATAACAGAGAAGCCTTT
>WRCW01000104.1 GCA_009783755.1 Spirochaetaceae bacterium | reverse complement strand
TATCCAGATGGAACAGTTTGGAGTATTCGGACAGAATAGTCCGGATCATCTGGGCGGAATGGTTTTTAAAATCCGGATGGAATAATCTGGAGTATCCAGATGGAACAGTCTGGAAAAAAATGTAACAAAAAAGGTCTTTATTTGTTTGACTTATGATTTCAGAAGATGGAAAGATTCCCTTTGAGGAATTATATAAAGAATTATTTCCTCTGATTTATAAAATCGCTTATCACATAACATCTGATAGCGGTGCTGCAGAAGATATTTCTCAGGAGGCATTTATTAAATATTTTAACCGCCCCATTCCTTTTCCATCTAAAGATGATGTAAAATACTGGCTTATAAGGGTGGTAAAAAATATATCTTTCAATTATTGTAAAAGAGAGAGCAGTAAAAAGAAAATTTTTGATAAAATAAAGCATGATCCTCAATATACCGAAGAGACAGGGGAGACAGGGGTTCTAAAAGAAGAGACAAAAAAAACTGTTACTGATATTTTAAAACAATTGCCTGAAAAACTAAGAGCGCCATTGATTTTAAGAGAATATACAGGGATGAATTATAAGGAGATAGCTAAAAGTTTGGGTATATCCGAAAGTAATGTTAAAGTAAGAATATTTAGAGCAAGAGAAATACTACAGAAACTAATTACAATAGGAGATGTATATGTGTCCTGATAAGGAAATCCTGTCAGCTTTTATTGATAATGAACTTGAAGATAAAATTAAAGAGGATGTCCAAAATCATATTGCTGTTTGTAAAAAATGTGCTTTGGAATTAGAGTCTTTTAAATATTTACATACTTTTTGTTATGATGAACTCACACTGGATCAGATCAAAAATGCAGAAGAAAAAGTATGGCAAAAAATTAGCCATGCTATTAAACCCAAACCAAAAAAACTTAATATATGGCACAGAAGAATAGCTATTCCTATACCTGTAATGGCTGCTGCTGTTTTGATTTTTGTTTCCGCTGTTTTAAGTTTATATTTAGTTTCATTCAACAAAATAAATAATAATTATGAATCAAAATTTAATTATTCTGAAAGCATTTCATTTGAAAAAGAAGAAGATTTCAGATTATTTGAAACAGATCAGGTGCTTGATGTGGATTTAAGTCTTCCTGAATCAACAATTTTTATGATAAGCGGTTCTCCAAGACTTATGAGAGAAGTTGATTACATCAATAGCAATAGATAGCGGGATTTATGCATAGAAAAGTATTATTTATAGCTGTTATTATTAAAGTTGTTTTGGTTTTTAGCGCCTGGTCACAGGATACTAATCTTGAAAAAGAAGCAGGATTAATGCAGTCCTCTTTTTTAAAGGAAGTTCCATCTGAACAAATACCGTATGACAAAGATAAAAATATAAGAAATTATTTATTCAATTTTTGTCTTCGTATTTTTGATCAGGAAGAAAACCCTATTGTAAATTCATCATGGAGCCGCGTTACAAGATCTGGTCAGTCTGTTGCTGTAAATTTAAAGGCAAATAATCTTAATATTGCTGTGTTATTTATTCCTTATTTTATAAATGAAAACTCAATTATGCTTCTATCAAAGAGTAAAGTAATATTAAAGTATGTAAATTATTCAGGCGGAAAATATTATTCAGCTGTTGACTCCATTCCACTCAAAATAGGTGAAAAAGCGCTATTTTTTCCTTTAGGGCTTTTAAATGAAAAAGTAGAGAATATCTCTTCCTGTGTACTTGAAATAGAAGTACTAAATCATGAAAATAACTAAAATAGTCTTTTAGGCGTTTGTATAAAAATTCAGAAATAGAGGTAATTATAATTATAAAGAATATTTTATTTAAAATAAAAGGATCTTCAATTTTTATACCTCTATTAATATTTTTGGTTTTAGTATTTCTTTATATTTCAACATCGTTTTTAATACAATTTAAACCCATAATAGAATCTATAGAGCCTGAAATAGGTCAACCAGGAGATATTCTTGTAATAAAAGGGAAATACTTTGGCAATCCTGCTGAAAATAAAAATGAAAACAGGATAACGCTAAAACCTGTTGATTCTTCTGTTTATATTTCACATGACAGACTTGTTCTTTCTGACTATATAAGGTGGGAAAACAACAAAATATCTGTAAAAATCCCCTCCAATGTTGCATCAGGACCTGTTTTTGTTGAAAGCAAACGGGGAAAAAGCAATGAAATAGTTTTCATAAATAAGAGGGAAATTCCAATCGTACTTTCAGGCCCTGTTGGCCCAGGTCAGCCATATATTTCTGCATTTGAACCCACAGAAGCTTCTGTCGGCGATTTAATTACAATAACTGGAATCAATTTTGGAATGGAGAAAGGGAATAATCAGGTATATTTTACACTTACTGCTGCCAGTGCTACACGAACAGAAACAATAGAAGACTCATATATTGCTGCTTCAAGTTCTGATTACGATTACATAAGCTGGACAGATAATGAGATAAAAGTAAGGGTTCCTGATGGTGCATCTTCCGGAAAAGTATGGGTAAGCGCCAGTGGAACAAATAGCAATTCTATTTATTTTGAAAAAATAGAGAATATCGGAACCAGAACTTTTGGAGAAAGAAGAGGATACAAGATAAACTACGATGTTGTTTTGGGTGTTGACAATGCAGATGGCGAGAACAACATATATTTTTGGATTCCCAGGCTCAGTTCTTCTTCAGAACAAAGAAATATAGAATATGAGAGGAATCTTTCCCCTGAACTTGATAATTATTCAAATATGATGCTCTATAGATTTGCTAATCTAAAAGATAAAGAGAATAAAGTAGTTTCAATAACTGCATGGCTTGAAAGATATGAGATCCTTACAAAAATAAATAGAGACAAAGTTGTATGGGATTATGCCAAAAATACTCAGTTTTTCCGCGAGTATACTGCTGATCTTTATGATCTAAAGCTCACAGATCAAAGACTTAATGATATTTTTAAAGAAGTTGTAAAGGGGAGGGATCCGTATACAACTGCAGAATCAATATATAATATTATTCTCAGAAACTTAAGTTATACAGAAAATCCCTATGGAAATGATGTTATAGATAATTATCTTAGAAAATCAGGTGATTCTTATACTTATGCAATGATTTTTACTGCTCTTGCGCGTAAAGCAGGTATTCCTTCAAGGCCTGTTGCAGGATTTCTGGTTTATGATAATACAAAGAATGTAAAACACTTCTGGAGTGAATTCTATATAAGAAGATTTGGATGGGTGCCTGTAGATGCTGTGCTGGGAGATGGTGCAACTTTCGGTAATATGCCGCGGGCTGAAAACCCAAAAACATACTATTTTGGTAATCTTGATAGTGGTCACATAGCTTTTTCAAGAGGAATTCTCTCTGTCCCAATAATATCTCCTACAGGCAAAACTGTATTCAAAGATAAGATGTATTCACTTCAAACTTCATACGAAGAGATTTCCGGCAATATAAAATCATATAGATCATGGTGGAATGAATTAAAAATTCTGGAATGGTGGTAATTATCTATTGATTTTTCACTAAAATACCGAAAAGTTAATAAGACTATAGAATATTGATTGACATTTACCATCTATGCTAATTAATATCTTATTATAATGTTTTGCCGGGAGTAGTATGGAAAACCCTTTACAGTTATCAATGGTAAATTTCACTAAAAGTGCATATATCATTGTTGAAGGAGAACAAATTGCCACAAAATTCTTTATAGTAAGATCTGGGAAAGTCTTAATTAGTAAGGAATTTGAAGTTGTAGAAGAGCAAGATGGTAATATTCTTGGCCCTGGCGACTTTTTTGGTGTTATTTCAACAATGTCAGCGCACAGCCATATAGAAAATGCCCAGGCTTTGACTGATGTTTCACTTATAGCTGTACAAAAAGACCAATATGGGCTTTTAATTGAGAAAAATACTCCAATTGCAATGAAAATATTACAAAGTTTCTCCCGAAAAATGCGGTATATGGATGAAGCTTTAACAAAAATTGCATTACAGAAGACTGCACAAGAGACACCTGACCATCTTTTCCAGGTTGCCGAATACTATGCCAAGCAAAACAAGTATAACCATGCATATTTCGCATATTATCAATATGTAAGATTTTGTCCAAATGGAGAAAATATAGATCTTGCAAAACAGCGAATGGCTAAAATCAAGCCTTATTCAAAAGCTGTTTATCTTGTAGAGAAAAGCGATGAAATTACAAGAACTTATCCAAAAGATACAATGATTTTTACAGAAAGCCAGCCAGGGCAAGAGCTTTATATCATCCAGAAAGGAAGTGTAAAAATAACTAAAATTGTTGATGATAAGGAAATCCTTATTGCAATTCTAAAAACTGGTGATATTTTTGGAGAAATGTCTCTTCTTGAAAATAAACCCAGGTCAGCTTCTGCAATTGCTTATGAAGATGCGTCTATTATGGCTGTAAATAAAGTCAACTTTGAAAGGATGGTTACACAACAGCCGCAGATGATCACACGCCTTACTCAATTGCTTTCTGAACGTATATGGCTTATGTATGGACAGCTTAGAAATACGCAGCTTTCAAATCCTTTGGGAAAAATATATAATGCACTTTGGCTTCAGCTTGAAAAAGCAAGGGTCAATATAAATCCAAAAACACCATATACATTTAACATGGGACCCAAAGAGCTTCTTGAAATGGTTGGTCCAATGAAAGAAGCAGATGGTGGTTCTCTTCTTGCTGAACTTTTTTCAAATAAAAAAATCAAAATATTAGATAATAAAGTATTTACTTCAGATACTGATGAAATACAAAAACAGGCAGCTTATTACCGAAAAATGGAAAAAATCAATATGTCCAGGCGCAAAAGCAAGACATAAAAGCAGAACACAAAAGATCTCGTTTACCTTTTGCATATTTTTAATCAATTTTAAAGCTTTAATTCATAATTATTATCAGTTTATAGAAGTAAATAGCACTTCTACCAAATTATCAGTTTACAGAAGGGAACAGTACCTCTCCCAAAATAGTGATATTATAAGAAAATCCTACTTTAGTAGCTTTATGTAATATACTAAATCCATACTTGTCAGAGAGTGCAAATATTACCTCGCCATTCTGATTAAGCAGATCTATGTAATTAGTTGTAAATTCATTTATTGAGTTATTTATATAAACAAGATCAAAAGGGCCATGTGTACTAAAATAATTGTAATCATTGGAAAATGCGTAAGTAATATTATTGTATTTATCTTTAATCAGTTTTTCGTTTCTATTCCTTAATGCAAAATTTGATTCTATAAGATAAACCTCTTTGTATAAAAATGATAATATAACTGCTGTAAAATCTGAATTTCTGCCAATAACAAGAACTTTTTCCTTTTTGTTATTTTTGATAGAGGTGATTCCTTTCATAAGATCAGAGTATGATATGATCACATTGGAATTATCGATTGGCAGTGAGATATCGATATAAGCATATTTTTTTAACTCTTCAGGAAGAAAATCCTCCCGATTTACTGACTGAAGGGCTGTAATAATATTTCTATCTGTAATATTAAACTTATTTTCAAGCAGCTTTATAAGATCTGCTTTTTGCTGAGGAAGCGGGTCATAAAGCGTTTGTGACATAAGAAAGAAATAAGAAAATAATATTATAATAACTGTTTTAAAAAGAAAGCCTTTATTTATCATTGCTTTAAATATAGCACAAAGTTTTTTTTTCTTGAAGCAGTGATATTTATTTGTTAATATTACGGCGTCCGTAAGGGAGCTGTTGGAAGGAGTAATAATAGAAATGAAAGCAATTGAACTTGAAAAAACATTTGATCCTGAAAAATTTGAAGACAGGATATATAAATCCTCTCTTGAAAAAAAAGAATTTCTTCCTCGTGTTAAAAAAGGGGTAAAACCCTTTGTTATTGTTATTCCTCCTCCAAATGTCACAGGTGTTCTCCACATGGGACATGGGCTCAATAATTCCCTACAAGACGTACTTATAAGATATTACAGAATGAATGGCACTCCTACACTATGGGTTCCTGGAACAGACCATGCAGGTATTGCAACTCAAAATGTTGTTGAGAGAAAACTTCTTAAAGAAGGTATAAAAAGGCTGGATCTTGGCAGGGAAAAATTCATAGAAAAAACATGGGAAGTTGCCAAAGATCACCATGAGATAATAGCAAAACAGCTTCAGAAAATAGGGTGTTCCTGCGACTGGACACGCGAGAGATTTACCTTGGATGAAGGGCTTTCCAATGCTGTAAGGGAAGTTTTTGTAAGTCTTTATGAAAGAGGTTTGGTATATAAAGGGATGTATCTTGTTAACTGGTGCGGATCATGCGGAACAGCACTTGCAGATGATGAAGTTGATCATAAAGAGCTTGATGGCAAGATGTATCACTATTATTATCCTCTTGAAGATGGAAAAGAAAAGCTTGAGATAGCAACAACAAGACCAGAGACAATGCTTGGAGATACAGCAGTTGCAGTAAATCCTGATGATGAAAGATATAAAAAATATATTGGTAAAAAAATAAGACTTCCTCTTGCAGAGAGGTTGATTCCAATTATTGCAGATTCTTATGTTGAAAAAGAGTTTGGAACAGGAGTTGTAAAAGTAACTCCAGCACATGATCCCAATGACTGGGCAATAAGCGAAAGGCATGGCCTTGAAAAGATAAATATCTTAAACGAAGATGCAACCTTAAATTCAAATGTTCCTGAAAAATACAGAGGAATGAAAGTGCTTGATGCAAGAAAAGCTGTTGTTGAAGATCTTATAAAACAAGGGCTTTATATAAAAGATGCTTCTATTAAGCATCAGGTTGGTCACTGCTACAGATGTCATAATGTAGTAGAACCATATATGTCTGAACAGTGGTTTGTAAAAATGAAACCTCTTGCAGAAAAAGCGCTCGATGCGTGGAAAAAAGGGGAAGTTGTTTTTTATCCAAAGAGATGGGAGAATACATATAAACACTGGCTTGAAAACATAAGAGATTGGTGTATATCTCGCCAGCTCTGGTGGGGACATAGAATACCTGTATGGTATTGCGATGATTG
>WRCW01000103.1 GCA_009783755.1 Spirochaetaceae bacterium | reverse complement strand
TACTTCTGTAGAAAAAATATCAAGGTTTATTTTAAAAGAGTTCCCCGGAGACTGTACTGAATTTTCAAATGCAGCAGCTATGCTTGCAAGAAGAGCGGGAATCCCTTCCCGTGTTGTAACAGGCTACCTTGTCTCCCAATCGTTTCAGTCACCTCAGCATATAGAGGCTCTTATGGTTCTCCAGGAGAGTCTTGATATAATATCAGATATTCCGCTTGACGAACTTATCCTGGTAACAACAGCTCATAGACATTCATGGGTTCAGTTTTTTATTCCCGGTATGGGGTGGGTCGATTTTGAGACAACAGGATTTGCCATTCCTCCGACAGGAGGGGATTTAAACAGTGCCAAGATTGTGATCCCCATTATAAGACAGGTAAAAGATAGATCTGATAATTTTATTTTTCCATGGAAATTATTACTTTCTGTTTTACTTGTGATCGCTATATTGGTAATAACTTTGTTGTATCTATATAAATTTATTCTTATGCTGGTCCTTTCTGTTAAATCACTTAAGCCTGCTTCTGTTTCATTTGAGAGCAGGTACAGGTATGTACTTCATAGATTCTTTTTGGCTGGATATCCTTTAAAAACAAAAACAATGACCCCTGTTGAGTATGGAGAGATCAATAGCGATGCGCTTTTATTTACAGAACTGTTTACAGAATTGCTTTATAGAAATGTTTATAGCAGCGATGAGTATGATCTTGTTACAAAAAGATTTGATGAAGAATATTTCAGGTTAAAAGAAGTTACAAATCCAAAAGGGTTATTAAAACATATAAAAAGATTTTTCAGTCTCAGGGGGGTGTTTTACTGATGAAGAAAAATATAGTAAAGCATTCCTGCACAACATTGCTTGTTGCAGCTCTCTGTACTGCAGCAGTTTTTATAATATTTTCCGGTTGCAGTATTAAAAGAAGCAGTGATTGGGTGGTTTTTCGGGGAGAGGGGGGGCAGGGGTACTCTTCTGAAAAAATATATCCGCCGATCGGTATCAAATGGCAGTTTAAACTTCAGGAAGGGAGTGCGCGCGAGAGGCATTTTAACCCTCCGGTAGTTTATCAAAATACTCTATACTTTGGTTCTTCGGACAGTAATTTTTATGCGCTTGATATCAGCACAGGTTTTATGCGATGGGTATATGAAACCAGGGCGCCTGTTAACTCTGTTCCATTTGTTGACAATGAAAAAGTTTATTTTGGATCTACTGATGGTTATATCTATGCTGTCTATCATAAGACCGGCGATACAGCATGGGAATATTTTACAGGCTATCCTGTAAATTCCACAATAATTGGGTATAACGATACAATTGTCTTTACGACAGATACAGGAGCAACCCATTTTTTTTCAAAAGATGGACAAGAACTTAACTCTGTCCCTAACTATGTGTGGCAAAATAACAGTTTTCAGATTAATAATGATGTAGTCTATTTTATGCCTGGTCCACCTGAAGATCCTTATAGCCTTGCAGCTTATAGTATCCCCGAAAATCGCTATATATGGCTTATACCAACAGGCAACGATGGGCTTATTTGGTACTCTTTTCCTGCTGTTTCCAAAAACCTTCTCCATTATGCATCATGCGGGATTGCAGGAACAGATTTTATTTATGTATATTCAGCACTCAATAAAAAAACAGGCCATGTTATATGGAAAGAGTTTGAATACAGCAGCTTATTTGAATTAGGAGATTATGATCCATTTGAGCTTTTTTGGGAAAATATAACTCTTCTTGACTATATGGCTCCTGCTATATGGAAGAATTATGTAATATATGCGCCCGGAGATAATTCTGTAAAAGCTTTTGTCTCATCATCCGGCAAAAAAGTATGGGAAAAATGGTTTGATTTTCCTGTATCATCAGCGCCAACTGTTTCAGATTCAAGAGTTTATCTGGGAACAAGAAAAAGCCCATATGGAGATATCCCTTCCTATCTTGTATGCCTTGATGCTGCAAGTGGAAAAGTTTTATGGAAAATTGAGACAGAGGGCGATATTCTTGGCTCTCCGGTAATAGCAGGAAAATGGATAATTTTTGGTACAGATGAAAATTATGTGTATGTTCTTGAAAAACTTTTTTAAATTACTTGATAATGTTTTGTTATTGTTTTAATCTCCAGATTATATGAAATATAAAATTGTTCTTATTGAAGAAAGATTTAATAATCATGATATAGAAAAATCAGTTTTTAGCCAGATCGACTGTGAAGTTGTTGAAGCCGGTTATAGCAAAGAACCACAGGAATTATATAAAATTTGTTTTGATGCAGATGCAATACTTGTTAATCTTTTTAAGATTGATATGGATTTTATATCAAAACTTAAAAGATGCAAAGTTATTGGCCGCTATGGAATTGGTTATGATAATGTAGATGTAAAAGCTGCTGCTGAAAAAGGGATAAAAGTTGTAAATGTGCCTGATTACTGCAGGGAAGAAGTTGTTGAACATATTTTAGCTCTTCTTTTTACTGCTGTACGAAATATAACTATAAAAGATTTGCTTGTCCGCAAAGGAAAATGGAATATAAAAGGGACTATTCCTGTCCACAGAATGGCTGGTAAAAAATTGGGTATTATAGGATATGGAAAAACAGGTACTCTTCTCCATAAAAGAGTTGTATCATTGGGCTTTTCTGAAGTTATTGTTTTTGACCGCAGTTCTGAAAAAAAAGGAGAACTCCTTAAACAAATTGCAGGAGAAACAAAGGCTTCTTTTGCTGACCTTGATTACCTTGTTTCAAATAGTGATTTTATAAGTCTTAATTTACCGCTCACAGATAAAACAAAACATTTGCTCGGAAACAGGGAATTTGATTTGATGAAAAAAAATGCAATAGTTATTAATACATCGCGTGGTGGCGTTATTGATACAGAAGCTCTTGTAGCAGCCATTATCAATAAAAAAATAACAGGAGCTGCTCTGGATGTTCATGAAATTGAACCCCTTCCACCAAATTCAAACCTTTTTGAAATTAATAGTATTGTAATTACCGACCATACTGCATGGCAATCTGTTGAATCTCAGGCAGATCTTCAACGGTTATGCGCTTCTAATGTTCTTGATGTGCTTCTTGGAAAACCTTGCGCATCAATTGTCAATGGCTGAAACAACAACTATTTTTCTATTTTCAATATCATGGATCATCCCTGTAACAGTAACTTTGCGGGATAATGCTGTATCAAGATCTATAAGAGTACTTGTAACAGGAAAAATAATTTTACCATTGCTGTCACTAAGAACATGTGAGCATTTTGCTATAGGAGGAGAAACTCTTTTAATATAACCTTCTTCTACTACCATTCTATGAAGATGAGAAAGAGGATATATTGCATAGTGCAATGAGTCTTTTTTTCCATCTCTGTTTAGAATAATTTCTGTTTCTGTTTTTGTCTGCCTTACAAGAAACATTGTATTTAAACTATTACGGTCATTTGCTTTATATTCTATTTCAGTTCTGTTTTGTTTATAGTCTGCCAAAATAATTGATCCAGAGTCATTTAACATATATAGGTAATTGCTCTTTACATCAAGCCTGGTAACATTTATCTCTTTTATTTTTATAAAAGCTGTTGCTTTGCCTGAATAGTCAAATCTGTATACTCCGTTATCTTTATGCGAGTAAAAATAGATATTTTTTTGGTCAGCAGCCATTGAAGTAAAAGGTTTTTGCCCAATCTTTGCATTAAACAAATGTTTTTCTTCCCATTTCCCATTACTGTTTTTTTCTATTTTAAAAACACTTCCATTATTATCAGAGTATAAAATAATACCATGACCAACGCATGAAAACCCTGCAAGCAGAGTAGTTGAAATATTAACAAATTCTATATTATATGATCCTGATTTTATAATTTTACTGGTTTTTCCCGGAGCATAGTATGTATCTGATCCCGCATCATATACGATCATGTTTTCTACAATATTATCTGTGCTAAAAGAGAAAATATCCCTGTAGTATATTTGTGTTAAATAAGGGTGATCTTTATCAATTTCAATTTCATATAACTCAAGTTTTGCTGAGCTTTTGGGGTTGGAAGAATCAATAGTTGTGCACGATGATATTGTTAATATGAATAGGAAAATTAAGAATAAATTAAAACAGCTCTGATTTTCTTTTAGATTTTTAATTATACTGATTTTAAAATTCATAATTAATTATAAAATTATTATTAATTATTGTCTAATTATTTTTTTAAATAGTATAATATATTTTAGGGGATAAAAATGTATCTTGTTTTGTGCGCAATGAAAGAAGAAGTTGCAGAAATTATTGAAAAACTGGATGTTTTGGAAAAATATAATTTTTTTGGCATGGACTTTTACCGAGGTATTTTATGCAATCATGAAACTATTGTAGGGATGACAGGGATAGGAAAGGTTATGGCCGCAATAGTTACTCAAAAAATGATAGATGTTTTTTCACCAAAAAAAATAATATTTTCAGGGATTGCCGGATGTTTAAGTAAAGAGATTGATATTGGAGATATAGTTATTTCAGCAGATACAATGCAGCATGATATGGATGCTTCTGCACTGGGTTTTAAAATAGGAGAAATACCATACACCGGCATAAGATTTATTGAAGCTGATCCTGAAATGATTGATGCTGCAAAAAGTTTTAAAGCAGAGAACTCTAAAGTAATATTGGGCCGTATTTTAACAGGCGATTGTTTTATTGCTAAGCAAGAAGAAAGAAATTATTTGGCAGCAGAACTGGAGGGAGTTGCAGTTGAGATGGAGGGAGCTGCCGCAGCTCTTACTGCAAAACTAAATAATATTCCATTTTTGATCATAAGAGTAATATCGGACAAATGTGATGGAAAAGCTCCGGATGATTTTAAAAAATTCCTTAAAAAAAGTTCAAAGATTATTGCTGATATGCACATACATATTTTTAAATCTTTTTAGTTATTACCGGATACGGCTTCGCCTATCCCAGATTTTTTATGGAGCAAAAGTAATCTATTTATAAACCTCTGGGATACGACTTCGTCTATCCCTGATTTTTTATGGAACAAAAGTAATCTATTTATAAACCTCTGGGATACGGCTTCGCCTAATTGACTTTTTAAAAGCACATCTATATATTATTATCCAGAGAAAATAAGGAGTTGATAATGTCTAAAGCACACAGAGGAAGCGGGCTTCAGGCTCAGCCAAATGCAGGCAGAGGTACATGTCCTGTTTGCAAAAGAACAGGAATTAAAGTTGTTTACGAACATGAAGTAGAAGGTAAAAAAATTAAAATATGTAAAACCTGTAAAGCAGCTATTGCCCACGGCAAAAAGAAAGAAGCTATTGCAGCTCTTTAAATTGCACATTAAGTCTCCCTTCCCAATGGGATGGGGGATATTTTATCTATGAATATCTTATCAGTTTTTTTAATATTTTTCTTTGTTGAACTTATTTTTGACTTCTTACTTGATATTTTAAATCTAAAAACAATTGCTAAAACCAATAAAATTCCCGATTACCTAAATCAATATCTTTCCGAAGAGGATTTTTCTAAAACAGTAAAATATACTATTTCAAAAGAGAAATTCAGTCTGTTTCAGACACTTTGTAAAGCTGTCATTCTATTGACTTTTATATTTTCTGGTATGTTTGGAAAAATTGAAATTTATCTGGGCCAATGGGGACTGCACTCATATATTGAAGGGATTATTTTTATTTATATAGTTACTTTTATATTGTCTTTTCTTTTGTTTCCATTAAGCGTCTATTTTGAATTTGTTATTGAGAAGAAATATGGATTTAGCAACATGACTGTTCGTATGTTTATTCTTGATATTATTAAAAGTACAATAGTTGGGATAATTATTTCTTTTCCTTTACTTCTGGTCTTATTCTGGTTTGTTGATAAAACAGGAGATCTGTGGTGGATCTTTGCTTTTATTTTTACAACAATTTTTCAGATAGTTCTGATGGTTTTATACCCATTGGTTATTGCGCCGCTATTTAATAAGTTTGAAAAACTTGAAGAAGGAACTCTTTCCCAAACGCTGTTTAGTTTGGCTTTGAAACTTAAATTCAGCATAAGCGGTATTTTTAAAATGGACGGTAGCAAGAGGTCTAAACACTCCAATGCTTATTTTACAGGATTTGGAAAATCAAGAAGAATTGTCCTTTTTGATACTTTACTCAATTCGCTGAAAGATAATGAAATCGAGGCAGTTCTTGCCCATGAGATAGGGCATTATAAAAAACACCATCTTATAAAAGGGATTGCGCTTTCTCTTGCTGTAATGTTCTGTGGTTTTTTTATTATAAGTTTGTTATTGAATTATGATCCGCTTTTTATTGCATTCGGATTTGCGGGAAGCAGCGCTTACGGTATTATTACACTTATGATGCTTTACTCATCTTCTTTTACATTTTTTCTCTCTCCGTTATTCAACTGGCTTTCAAGGAAAAATGAATATGAAGCAGACAGGTTTGCTGTTTTAGCTGTTGGAAACAGAGAAAGCCTAAAGGATTCGCTTCTTAAACTTGGAAAAGAGAATCTCTCAAATCCTGTTCCCCATCCTCTGTACAGTTTTTTTCACTATTCTCACCCTGTGCTTAGCGAGAGGATTAAAGCCATAGAAAATATAACTGTTTAATTAAAAATTATCAGAATGTATTGCTTTTATTGACGATTGGCTGGCATATTGGCATATGGTTGAAAAAGTTAATAGTTGAAAAAAAACCTGTGAAATGAATATTTTTTCTGTTAAAAAAAGTTATTAATCCACACATCGAAAAAGAGCATGTGTTATAATTATCAAAATACATAGAGGGATAATTATATGAAACGGTGTGAATGGTGTACTGGATCAGAATTATATACTGAATATCATGATAAAGAATGGGGTGCCCCTTCATTTGATGATCAAAAACATTTTGAATTTCTTGTGCTTGAATCTGCCCAAGCAGGTTTAAGCTGGATAACAATTTTAAAAAAGAGGGAAAATTATCGAAAGGCTTATGATAATTTTGATCCAAAAAAAGTTGCCCGCTATGGAGACGCAAAAAAGGTAAAGCTTTTGGCTGAT
>WRCW01000102.1 GCA_009783755.1 Spirochaetaceae bacterium | reverse complement strand
GAAATATTTAAAACAGATATTTCAACCTCATTTGGTTTTTTGATTTTTACTGGGTTAAACGGATCAGCCATCCATAATCCATCAACAACAAGTCTGTATTTAATAATTTCTTTTTCAGGCTTTTTTATTACAAGAATATAAAGACCATCAGAATTTATTTTAAATTGATGTATTTTGACATAATTATCAAAATCAAAAGCAGCGCCTACAAAAGAGGTTCTTTCATTGCTTTTAAATGTAAATAATATATAATTGTCTACTATTTGAGGTTCTGAAGCATCAGTAGTAATAAGTATTTTTTTTTGCATATTATAGCTTTCAATTTCAACTGCATAAATTTGCATACATACAAGTATGAGCATGAGAAAGCAACTTATTTTTTTTGTTTTCATCATTATAAAAATCGGCTTTGTTTTGGCTGCTTATTAATAATTTTTCTATATTTCTCTATATTATATGATTATTTTTCATAAAAACGGTCTTTTTTGAATATTTTTTGTTACTGTTTTTTTCTATATAAAGATGATATAAATTGTCTAAGAAATGACTCTTTCTATTCCGAAATTTTAGAATAGGGGAAAAATGCCTGCAATAAAAGATATAGATAAATTAAAAGATAAACTCAACTCATTAGGCAATGAACCTGCTATTATGGCAAAGGCAGGTAAAAAAATTCATGACGTGACACCTGAAACCCAGGGGGTTCCGGATGATATATCAGCGCTTCTCGATAATTTATCTGAAGATGCTCCTTCCAGGAATTCTATTCCTGATTTTAACACTTTGCTAAATGCAGATACCCCAGACTTGGATAGTTTTTCTTTGCCTCAGGATATGGAAAGCGAAAATCTTGAAAAAACTGATGCTTTTGATATTGATTTGCCAGAAAATCCTTCTGATCTTGATCTTGAAGATTTATCTGCTGTAGAAGAAGGAGAAGAGGAAGATTTAGGGCTTGCAGGTCTGGATCTTGAGGATGCGGAAGCATCTGTTGCAGAAGAGGGAAAAGAAGAAGATTTCGATCTTTCCAGCCTTGATCTTGAGGATGCGGAAGCATCTGCTGTAGAAGAAGGAGAAGAGGAAGATTTAGGGCTTTCAGGTCTGGATCTTGAAGATTTGGCTGCAGGAGAAGAAGGAAAAGAGGAAGATTTCGATCTTTCCAGCCTGGATCTTGAGGATGCGGAAGCATCTGCTGCAGGAGAAGAAGGAAAAGAAGAAGATTTCGATCTTTCCAGTCTGGATCCCGATAGTGCAGGTGCTAATGAAAAAGAGGAATTAGATGATCTTGAAAATATTTTTGGAGATGATTCTCTTGAACTTAATGATGATCCTAATGCCCTTCTTGACGATTTATCGGAACAAGAAGATATCTCCGATTCCTCTGATGCTTTAGATTTAAGTTCTCTTGATGATATTTTTAAGGATAAAGAACAGAATGGAGAAACTCCTCTTGAAGCTATTGAAGAAGAAAGTTTTGACAGTGCACCAGAAGATGAACAGGAAGAGGTTTTTCCTCTGCCTGATGATTTAAATATTCCGGAATCTGATCTTGGTATTGAATCTCTTGAAGACAATTTAGATGTTGATCTGCCTGATTTAGATCTGGATTTGGATGGAACAAAAGAAGAAGATTTTGCTCTTCCTGATGATCTTGGTGATTTGGATTTGCCTGCTGAAGAAGATCTAGGTGACCTTACATCTGCTGCTGAAACAGATATGGTATCTGACATCGGAGAAGAAGAAGACTTGGAGCTTGCCGAGCTTGGTGAAGAGGAATTACCTGCTGAAGAAGATTTAGGTGACCTTGCATCTGTTGCTGAAACAGATATGGGATCGGAAACAGGAGAAGAGGAAAGTTTAGAGCTTTCTGAACTTGGTACCGAAGATGAAAATTTTGATATAGGGTCATTAGATACAATCTCAATGGATGATGAGTTTGAAAAGAAGGAAGATGAAGAGAGCATTATTGAGAGTGATGAGCAGCAGGAAGATACTGGTTTAAGTAGTGATTATAATCTTCAGGATTTTGGAGATAAGTTCGGTTCTGTTGATGATCTTGAAGATACAAATGCTGACGATCTTTCTAAAAATGCAGCAACCCAAACAACAAAAGGAATAGAGATATCTGATACAGCAGATGGCAAAGAAGAAAGATCTGAAGACTCTTATATATCTTCAATAAATTTAAGAAGAGTAACAGAAACTTTATCTTTATATCCTGGAAATCTAAAACTCTATATTGAAGATCTTATTGGAAACAGAGATATTCCAAAAGCTCATCTTGATAATCTTGTTGATAAACTTGCAGCAGGTTTTTCTGCAAGGGAAGTTGCAGACTATATTTTTAGAATAACAGGAAAGAGAATACGTATTCCTGCCCAATATCAAAGAAAGACATATCAGGAGCTTGAAAGAGAAAAAGGGACGCTTGCTTATATAATAAAACACAAAGTAGCTCCTTTTGTAGGAAAAGCTCTTGCTGCATCTTTTGTAATTCTTTTTGCATTATTTTTAATAAATAATTTTATACGAAAGCCTATTCATTCATCATGGCTTTATAAAAAAGGGTATCAAGCTCTTATAAATGACAATTTTACAGAATCAGAAAAGAATTTTTTAAAAGCCAGCCGTATACTGCCAGCGAAAAAACAATTTTACAGATATGCAGATGCTTTTATTGAAAAAAGGGAATACGCTCTTGCCGAAGCAAAATATTTGCAGCTTCTTGGAATAAGTTTAAGTTCAGAAAGAGAAAAACCTGCAAGAGATAGACAGCGCGGATTTTTTCCTGGAGATAAAAAAGGTTTTATAGATTATTCAGTTCTTAAAACATATTATCAGGGAGAATATAGCAGAGCAGAACGCATAATAGACGATTTTCTTTATATAAAAGGAAATAAGTGGGATTATGATATGCTCATTAAAAAAATTGATAATAATTTTAACTGGGCAGAAATTGATAACGCAAAATATGAGGCTGCTGAATTCATTATCAATGACAGCATTTCTAAATTTGGTACAAAACCTGATCTTTATTTACGCAAAATAACCCATGCAGTAAGATCTGGAAAATTGCTTAATATGAGAAATGAAGCATTGGAAAGTATTGATGATAGTTCCACAGGTCGGATCTCGGGCGAAAAAAGAAAATATTATGGAATACTTGGTCAATATAGAGGGTATATTGAAAATCTGAAAGGAAAGTTTACAGATCCTTATATTGCTACTGACTTCTATGGTTATCACATTACAAATGAAAAAAATATAGATGGGATAGACAAAGAACTTGTAAAACTTTCCAATATTGATAAAAAACTTCTTGAACCACATTCGCAGCTTGCAAGATTCTGGAATCTTCTTGAAAGACCGGAGATGGAAAGAAGAAGTCTTCAATATGTAGAAAAGCTTTCAGAAGAGTCTTCTCTTGATCATATGAGAAAATATTATCCTCATTCATATATGTATTCAATAAAGCATAGAAAGGATTTTGAAATAACAGCTTTTAACAGGCTTGGTAATTTTGAACACGAAGATCAGAATATCCTTTCTGCACAAAAATATTATCAGCGTGCGATTGCTGAGTATGAAAGAAATAAAGATATTCTTGGCGTTAATCCAAAATATGCAAAGCTTTATGAAGATAACGGAGATTTATTTTATTACAGCGCAGGCAAATATAATGATGCTTTAAGAGAATTCCTAAAAGCAGAAGCCACTGGTTACAGGGAAAATAATCTTTCATACAAAATTGGATTTATCAATTATAAAAATAAAAATTATAAAGAAGCAGCAGATAGATTCTATGAAATATCTGTTAACAAAAGAGACAGTGAATCTGTTTTATTTGCTTTTGCCAATTCTTCTTTTTATAACAATGTATACTCACCTGCATTAGCATATTATGAATATGTTATTGAAAAACTCGAATATTGGAAAGACAAGCAGGTTGTTTTTGAACTTGAAAGAAGAAAAGATCAGCAGTCTATTCTGCAAAGGCTTACTGAGGCTTATAATAATCTTGGTGCAACTTTATATAAACTCTCTGAAAAGAGCCAAAACTCAAGTTATTATTCAAGTGCACTTGTTAATCTGACAAAATCTGCAGAGCTTTATGATTTTATGAGCAGAGACCCGGTAACTGTTAACAGAAGTTTTACAAAACCGCTGGCACAGCTTAATCTTCAGTATGTACTTCTTAACTCAGGGAGACCTGTTTCAAGAACTGCCAATAACGTTATTCCTTATAGCGCTGAAAACATTAAAATGGATGGTCCTATTATATATGCTGAAATCGATAAAGATATGTTTGGCAGAGTTGATATGATTTTGGAATCGCAATAGTCATAGTAAAAAAAATAGAGGGTATTTTAAGAAAAAATACCCTCTTGTTTTATAAAACCTTTCGGAATTTAAACTTTTTAAACTTCAAACATCCAGCCGTATTTATCTTCTTCTTTTCCGTACTGGATCCCTTTTAATTTTGCCAGAAGTTTTGTTGCAACATTTCCCATTTTGCCATTATTAAAAATGACTTTTTTTCCTTTATGTTGCATAGAGTCTATAAATGCTATTCCTGCTGCAGTTCCTGAAACAAACATTTCAAGAGAATCAGCCATTGCTTCATCGATAGAGATTTTTCTTTCTTCTGTTTTAATTCCCATATCTTGTGCAAGTTTAAGTATTGATTTTCTTGTAATGCCGGGAAGTATTGTATCACCAAGGTTTGGAGTTACAAGTGTTCCATTTTTAAGATAACAGAAGATATTTGAAGAAGAGCCTTCTTCAAGATATTTTTTTTCTTCTGCATCAAGAAAAACAGCTTCCATAAAACCTGCCTGCATTGCTTCATGCTTGGCACAAGCAGAAATTACATAGTTTGAATTTACCTTTAAACAGCCTGTTCCCTTTGAATTTGCTCTCACTCGTTCTGTTGTTACTGCTCCGGAACTGCCAGACTCAAAATAAGCACCAACAGGTGTTGCAACAGTAATTACCCAGGGGCTGCTTGAAATATTAACCCCTATTCCTGGTTCTGTAATAGCAAATGGTCTTAAGTACATTGCTGTTCCGCTTAAGAAATTATCCTTTTCCCATGCTTTATCATATTTTGTGGTAAAACCAATCTCTGCATTTTTTCTTATAACTGATTTTACAGATTCAACAAATTTCTCAACCGGGAATCCGGGCATATAGACCCCTTCCATGGAAGCTTTAAATCTTTTTCCATTTTCATCAGGCCTGAATATTTTAATCGAGCCATTCGGCTGAGGAAATGCTTTAAGCCCTTCAAAACAACCCATTCCATACTGAGATGTATAGGTAATAACAGGAATTCCGGGAATTGTATTTCTTTTTAATAAAAGTTCCATCATATCTTCTTCGGACATTGAAACTTCTTCCTCCGGGGTTTTGTGAGGTTGTTCTACATATTTTTCCATCCATC
Organism: Spirochaetaceae bacterium; assembly: GCA_009783755.1. GTDB lineage: Bacteria > Spirochaetota > Spirochaetia > CADAEX01 > CADAEX01 > WQTU01. The sequence goes on along the minus strand of WRCW01000102.1, from coordinate 1,744 downwards.
TATTATCTGAGAATTTAGCAATATAAATCCACGGATACATATTAAGTGAAAAACTTTTTGCCATCGAATATTCTCCTATTTAATTAAGTCATATAATTTTACGGTAGAAAAAAAATGAGGTCAATAGAGATGAAATATTTTCTCAAATGGAATATTTATGATTTTAAGTAATTGAAATTGCCAGTTTAATAAGATTTATGCAATAAACAGAATAATTATTGCATTATACCTATTTTCGTTAAATAATAGTCCTATGGTTGATAATGTTTTTATCCTTGCAGGGGGATCTGGTACACGGTTATGGCCTGCTTCTTTAAATGAATATCCAAAGCAGTTTATAAAAATTAAAGGGGAAAAATCTCTCTTAAACCTTGCAATAGAAAGAGCGCTTTATCTTGATATTCCGGGAGAGATCATAATAATTACTTTAAAATCCCAGCTTGATGATGTCATAAAAGAATGTTCTCCATATACAAATACAGGTAAAATTGTAATTCTGCCTGAACCTGTTGCAAGAAATACAGCAACAGCTCTTACTGCTGCTGCATGGTGGATTAAGAAAGAAGGAAAAGGAACAACTACTGCACTAATTCTTCCTGCTGATCATCTGATAGAAGGGATGGACGAATTCAAAAAGAATACCATAGAAGCAGATTCACTTGCACATAAAGGTTTTCTCGTAACATTTGGAATACCTCCTGCATACCCGGAAACAGGTTATGGCTATATTAAAAGAGGAGAGCCATATGGAAAAGGGTTTAAAGTAGAATCATTTATGGAAAAGCCTGACATTAAAACAGCAAAACAGTTTATAGATGATGGTAACTATTTCTGGAATTCAGGAATGTTTGTTTTTAAAATAGATAGTTTCTTAAATGAAATTGAAAAATATTCTCCCGATATATCAGGTTCTTTTGCAAAACTTAGTAATGCTCCAAAACCTGTTTTTGAAAAAGATTTAAAAATTATAATGGAAGATCCTGAAGTTGAAAAATCTTACAGACAATCTCCTTCTATTTCTATTGATTATGCTGTTATGGAAAAAACCCCTTTGGCTGCAATGGTTTTAGCAGAGTTCTCATGGAATGATATTGGAAGCTGGGATCAGTTTGAAACAATCATAAAAAATTTCAAATGGGCAGAACTTTTTGAAGTTGGCTCTTCAAATAATACTGTATTCTCCGATATTCCTGTTGCTTTGTGTGGTGTTGAAAATCTTATTATTGTTATAAAAAACGGAAAAGCATTGGTCTGCAAAAAAGGGACTTCACAAAAGGTTAAAGAACTTAGGACTCTCATAGAAGTAGAGAATAGAGAAGATCTTTTGTAAGATATAATAAATTAAGTTACAAGAGGTAACGATGTGAAGATGAAAAGTCTTTCATTTCCTTATGGCAAAGAAAATTTAACTCTTAATATTCCAGAAAATCGCTTTAACGGGGAAATGGTTTCCATGCTCCACTCCTACAGAGCAGAAAAGAGTCAGGAAGCTCTGGTTGACAATGCTTTGCAAAACCCTGTTGGTTCACCCCCTTTGCATATTATGGCGCAAGGCAAGAAGAAAGTAGTTCTTCTTGCAAGCGATCATACAAGACCTGTTCCCAGTAAGATTATTGTTCCTCGTATGCTTGCAGAAATCCGCAAAGGCAATCCCAATGCTGATATTACCATACTGATAGCCACAGGCTGCCATAGGGCAATATCACAAGCTGAACTAAAAGATAAATTTGGCCATGATATTTTT
>WRCW01000101.1 GCA_009783755.1 Spirochaetaceae bacterium | reverse complement strand
TCTCTTTGCTTCTGTATCCCATAAATTAAATGATGCCACAATGTTAAGCGCCAATACAATTATCAATATTTTGGAACAAGCATGGCAAACAACTTTTTCCTTTAACAGAAATATTGCAAGCAATACAAACCTGCTCGCGTATTTCTTATATCGCGATGGTAATATTGAACAAAGGCTTATGTCTGATATTGGCCAGGCGCTTGCTTTTGCCTTAAGGATAACTGTGGCGTTTTGAGGACGGTGATACGTCACCCCGTTGAAAAACGGGGCATAAGTCTTCTATGTAGTCATAGCTTATTTATTTTTTACTATCCACATTTTCACATTTACTCTGTAACTCCAGTAGCAAATCAATATGCCGCTTCTTGGTATGACTATTTTGTATTCCGCACCACAGCACAGATGTCACTGTTATGAGTAAGAGGGGTTTCACTTCCGAATGGTGAAAAGCGAAGCGCCTGCCTGCAACAGTGGGCAGAAGCGTGAGTCACGAGCCTTTCAGTTGTTGTGAGCTTAAGACTTATTATTTGCGATAAATCCGACTACATTCTAATCAGTTCTAGTCAATTCTAATCAATTCTAATCACACTTATAGGATAGCGCGTGTAAAACAGTAGACTGAAAATCTACGTGTCCACAGTTCAATGGTATGCTCTACGCGAGTGCGTGGATTGAGACCGAGATATTTTCGGAGTTGACAAAGTTAAAGAACTCTGATAGTCTTGAGTCATGAAAAGGCGATGACTTCTTTACGCCCGGGTCAATACCCCGGAAACGACCGGAATCATTGCCTTTTCTATATATAGATATATCGTTAATAGCTGTTGAATGAATTAAGGTTGCGATCCACACGAGCGCAGGGATGAAACTTAATGAAGAACCTCAACCATAAAAATGTTATTTTTCGCGCTCAATGCGTATATTAATTTCTAATTAAGTAATCTAAAATCACAAAATAGCGAAAACTAATAATAAAATTACAAAAACCTACATAAACCTACTCAAAAAATGATGTACCTATTCATATCCATTTTAAAAGATATTAAGTAAATTTTAGTAGTATTTTTCAGGGTGGTAAAAAAATATGAAAAAGATATTTATTATTTTACTGATAATTAAAATTATGTATAATCTTTAATAGGTGAGGAAATTATGGCACATACTTCATATTTTGTAGAAATGGAAATATCTGGAGATACTGCTATGTGGACACGTCCTGATACAGGAGATACCCCTGTCTCTGAGATAGTTCCATCGTATTCAGCAGTTAAGGCAATTTTCGAATCCATTCTTTTGGGATTCAATAGTATTGTAAAACCTATAAAAGTTGAGATATGCGCTCCTATTCAATATCATTCATATTACACAAATTATGGAGGCCCCTTACGTGAATCGGGATTGGTAAAGAGTAAAGATAGTTTTCAGTTACTTGCAACAGTATTGATTAATGTTAGTTATAGAATTTATGCAGAAGTTGTACCTAATACGCAAAAAATAGATTTTTCAGAAAAAAGTCAACAATGGGACAAAAGGACAACTTCACCGGCACATGCATATGTAGATATATTTAATCGCCGTTTGAAAAGAGGCCAATGCTATTCTATCCCTTTTTTGGGTTGGAAAGAATTTACCACGTCATATTTTGGTCCTTTTAGAGATGATACTAAAGTATGTTCTTCCATTTCAACAACAATTCCAGCAGTTTTACGACAGGTTTTTTCCGAGGGATATCACTCTCCTGTATCTGTAACATATTACCAAAATGCTAACGTGACCAATGGCATAATGTTGTTCAACAGGAGAGACTGAAAAATGATAAATGAGCTTTATAAATTAAGTGAAGCTATGTCCAGTGTGGGCATTGCGCCTTATAAATGGCATGGGCAACTAAAGGAGTTAAGAAAAGTATCAAAAATTTCTCCTTTCTTTAAATTGTCGCTCTCAAGTGAAGCCTCTATTTGCAACATTGAAGAAATTACAGATCAGGAGCTAGTTAATAAATTGCGAAAATGGGAGCCAAGTAATGGTTTTTCATTTCCAGTATTTAATATGCCTGTACTGTATTCATTTTCTAAAGAACAAATTAAACATAAAGATGAGTGGTTAACAGGAAACCAACGCTTTGATAAAACTCTTTTGAAAAGATGGTGTACAAAAGAAACAAATAATTGGGATGATAAAACAATTGAAAAACTAGAAAAATGTTTCCATACCGTTCCTGAACAATTTATTCAAAAAATAAGTAATGAAATCAGTACTGATAATAATTCAATAAAAGAACTCATCAAGGTTCTTGGAAAAATAACAGTAGATGATTTTCGTAAAAAACTTGAAGAATATATCTTTGATAAACTTGCGAAAGAAGAAGATTTAAAAATATTACTACGATTCCTTTTTCCTGTTTCAAAGGATATCCAAATTGTGCTTGATTTATATAATTGGAAACCATTTGTTTTTCCAGTAGCAAACGAAAAGTCAATTGAATGGCTAAATTTTATATTATTTAGTTCTGATAAAATTGCATTACCAAATCCCGAACAAACAGGCAGATTGGATGCTTTTGGTTGTGAGTATTCAGACATTAGTGAACCAATGCATACAGTTAAACTTGCAGGCAAAGTAGGAGATGTAAAACTGCGATCAATGTTTCATGCACATAAATGCCAGTTACGTTATAGAATGATCGAGGATGGCTCATATCCAATAAATTATTATAATCGTTATAAAATAAAGACAGCGTTAGAATGGTTAAAAGATCAGAATAAAGAAGACATGACATGGGGAATGGTAGAAAGCAACGAAATATTATTTGTATATCCATCAGTAATTCCAGAAAAACCTTTAAAATTGGCTAAATTGGCAGGTACTGGAAATATAAATTCGGAACGATTTGAAAGTATTGCTAAAGATGTAATACAGACATTAAAAGGATTACCTCCGGATAAAAAGATCAATAATATTCAAATATTTGCAATCAGGAAAATGGATAAAGCTAGGACGAAAATAGTATATTTTCGTAATCACAATACCGAACAACTAGTAAAATCAGCCGAGATCTGGAAAACAGGTTGTAAAAACATCCCTTCAGTCTCCTTTCGCGTTTGGCCAGAAAATAATATGAACAAAGAAAAAATTAAGCCTGAAAATTGTGGTTCTGAAATACCAATGCCATTACAAATTGCTAAAATAATCAACAAGATATGGAAAATGAATGGTAAAACTACAGGAGAGATGAAAAAGATAAAATACTATCAGGGACTTGATTTACTCTTAAACCAGGATAGATATGAACTGTCAAGATATTTAATGAGTGCGTTATTGCCCAATTCTTATGGATTAATAATTTATTTTGGAAATTTTCTTCATTCGGGAGAGGTGATTAGTCCAAAAAGATTTCCATCTGAAAATTATGTGTTTTTACTCTCATTAATGGGATTATTATTATATAACCAGAATCGTGTAAAGGAGGAATATATGGAAGATATCCCTTATTTGATCGGTCAAATGCTAAAAATATCTGATGAATTACATGCATTTTACTGTAAGATTGTTCGAGGTGATAATATTCCACCTCAATTAGTTGGCAATTCTTTACTGATATCAGCATTGGAAACACCAAATCGTATGTTGGGACAGATGGCTCAACGCATGAATCCTTATATTGCATGGGCAAAGCAATATCGCACTAAAAAATGTGAAGAAAAGGGCAAGGAAAGTTGGAGAGCAGCATGGTATTTGGGATTGTATGAGAAAAATGCCAGTATTTTCAGTAATAAAATTGATCTTTTAGGAAATATTCAATTTGGTGATCGAGAAAAAGCAGAGTTATTTATAGGATATTTAGCTGATTTCCCTAAAAAAGAAGATTCTGATAATCAATTAAAATCATAAAAATCAATCTGGAGGAATACAATGAGTAATGAAATTAAAAGAGCAACAGGACTACTGGTTATTGAAGTAGTTAATTCGAATCCTAATGGCGATCCTGATCGAGAAGGTGATCCACGACAGAGACCAAATGGTTTAGGCGAGATATCACCAGTATCTTTTAAGCGTAAGCTACGTGATTTACTTGAAGATCCAAATAGCCCGTTTTTCTCTTCACTTCCTGAAGAATATACTAAAAATGCCAGGAATTATTTAATTCTTGAATCAAAAGGACGCGAACGCAAGGAAATAATAAAAGAAATGGGTGATACTACTGTTGGAAAATTTGATCAGGAAAAATTTCTTAGCAGCGATTTCGTTAAAAAGTATTGGGATGCCCGAGTTTTTGGTAATACTTTTTTGGAAGAAAAAATTGATAAGGGATTTATTAAAACAGGAGCAGTTATATTCAGTGTTGGACAATCAATTTCTCCAATACAGATTATTAGACACACAAATACAAACAAAGCTGGTGTTCAAGAAGGAAAACAGCAGGGCATGGCGCCACTTGCATATCGTATTGTGGAACATGGCGTTTATTGTATGCCATTTTATATAAACCCAAATTATGCCTATAAAACTGGTTGTACATTTAATGATATTGAATTGTTAAAATTACTTATTCCGCATGCATATGATCAGACAAAATCTGCTATTCGTCCTGATGTACGTTTACGCCATGCCTGGTACATGGAACATAAAAACATTTTGGGAAGTTGTCCTGATTATTTACTATTAGAAGCACTTGCGCCAAAATGTATTGTGGATACACAAAAATCGTCCAATTCATGGCAAGATTATAAAGATGTGACTGATCTTCCTGATACATTAAAATCACAGATTTTATCATTTAAAGATTTGGTAAAAACATGATTTATAGTGCTCATAGCCCAGATAAACAAACTGGTATAGATGCACAACCGTACAAATGTCATATAATGAGTGTTATCGAAAAAGCTACCAAAAATGCCAGTGAAGTTTGTAAATATGCAACAACAGATAGAGAAGTTTTGTTGCATATTACCAAGCAAGCGGCTGTTTTTCATGATCTGGGAAAATTGGATAAAGCAAATCAAGTAATTCTGAATGGAATTGAGACAGCGAAAAAACTACCAGTAAATCATGTCGATGCAGGTTCTGCATTTTTTTTAACTGAGGAAAACTATTCATATATAACAGCAATGCTAATCCAAGCACATCACAAAGGTTTTTGTGATGCGATTGATGAATTTAAAAATGAAGAAAAAATGTTTCGGGATTCTACTATTTATGAGTATATCAATAATATATTGAATGATCTATTATCTATTCATAATTCATTAATAAATGAGAATAATATTCAGAGAGATATTGAACCAGAAGGTAACTTATCAATCTTTTTACGAATTGCTCTTTCATGCTTAGTAGATGCAGACCATACTGATACAGCAATTCATTATCATGATCATCCAGAACCTCCTCCTTATATTCCTTTAAGACCCAGGGAACGTCTTGAAAAACTTGATAATCATGTTAAATCACTAGGTTTAAATGAAAGTAAACGTTCCAGCTTAAGAAATGAAATGTATGAAGTATGCAGAAATGCAAATACCGATGATATGATTGTCTCGTGTGATAGTCCTGTTGGATCTGGAAAAACTACAGCAATAATGGCACATTTATTACAGCAGGCTAAAGAAAAATGCTTACGCAGAATAATTATAGTATTACCATTTACCAACATAATACAACAATCAGTCAAAGTATACCGTAAAGCTTTATGCCTTGATGGAGAAAATCCATATGAAGTTGTTGCAGAATTACATCATAGGGCAGATTTTCAGGATAAAGAAAGTCGTTATTTAACTGCTCTATGGCGGGCGCCAATTATTGTTACTACCGCAGTAGCATTTTTTGAGACACTTGCTTCGAATTCACCTTCAACTTTTAGCAGACTACATGAATTACCTGGTAGCGCAATTTTTTTAGATGAATCACATGCAGCGCTACCGATAAAATATTTACCTTTGGCATGGCATTGGATCAATTGTTATAGTAAGGAGTGGAGTTGCTATTGGGTTTTAGCATCTGGGTCATTAAACCGTTTTTGGAATATAAAAGGGATAACCCAAGGAGAAAATTGTGAAATTTCTGAACTTGTGGATACAGATATTAGGGAACAATTATCATTCTATGAAAAAAATCGGATAAAGTATCAATGTGACTTAATTCCAAAAGGCTTAAATGAATTAGCAGAATGGGTTGTAAGTTTCCCTGGACCACGTTTGGTAATTGTAAATACAGTTCAAAATGCAGCCATTATAGCTGATTATTTTAGTAAAGTGTATGGAAGAGATAGAGTAGAACATTTATCAACAGCATTAACACCAATTGACAGAGATATCAAGATAAAACATATAAAGAAGCGCTTAAGAAATAAGTCTGATATAAATTGGACATTAATTGCTACTTCTTGTGTTGAGGCTGGGATTGATATATCTTTCAGAACCGGTTTTAGAGAATTAAGTTCTCTTTTGTCCCTTTTACAAGCTGCTGGCAGAATTAACAGGGAAGGTATTTTTGAATATTCTGAAATATGGACCTTTAAACTAAAGGAAAGTGATAATTTTAATATTAACCCTAGTTTTCAATTTTCTAGGAATATTTTACAAAAATATTTTGAAGAAGGAAAAGATATTAATCCTGAATTAAGTACAGAATCAATTAATGATGAAATAATGGAGAATGGTGTTTCATCAATTTATATTAGATTACTTGAATATGAAAAAAACAATAGATTTCCTAAAGTGGAAGAAATGTTTAAAGTCATTGAATCTGATACCAAATTAGTTCTCATCAATGAAGAGATAATCAATGCAGTTAAAAACCATCGTAAAGTTTCCTGGCAGGAAATCCAAAATCATTCTGTTAGGATATATGGATATAATCTTGAAAAGTATGGAATCAATGATGCTCAGCTTCAACCAGGTATTTATCAATGGCCACTTGAATATGATGATTTTTTAGGGATTATGAAAGGTGCATTGCCAGTTATAAGAGCAATTAGTGGAGATGGACTCATAGCATGATGAAATTATTCCAAGAGGACGACCTTGTCCCTATTTCTGCTTTATCCCATATTTGCTATTGTGATAGACGTTTTGCTCTGATCCATCTTGAGCAGAGGTGGGAGGAGAACCGATTCACTGCAGAAGGCAGAGTATTGCATGAGCGGGTTGATGTGGAACGACATGAATCACGTCGTTTGTTTAAACAGGAATATGG
>WRCW01000100.1 GCA_009783755.1 Spirochaetaceae bacterium | reverse complement strand
CAAAGAAACAAGCCTTGAGCCTGCCAGAGTTTTTCCACTGCCCGGAGGACCAAATAAAATTATATTATGCATACCAGCTGCTGCAACTGACAATGCTTGTTTTAAGTATAGATGTCCTTTTATATCCGAAAGCAGATTACTTTCCATAGAGTCATTCGACTTATCTTTTTTATTATTTTGCAGTTTTATATTATATGTAGTATCCGGCAATATATCTTCTGATATTTTTTTAAGTACATCGACTGCTTCGGTAAGATGGCTACAGGGATAAATTCTTTTTGCTTTAGATGATAATGCTTCTTCGATATTCCCTTCCGGCACTATGTACGCATAGACCCCTTCTTGTTCTCCTGCAATTACAGCTGAAAGTACTCCATTTACAGGTCTTATTACACCTGAAAGTTGCAATTCTCCAAGCACCATGATTTTCCGATCTCTATTCTCTCCCAAAAGACCGCTTTTCTGCAGTATTGAAATAGCTATTGATAAATCAAATGATGCCCCTTCTTTCTTGATCCCTGCAGGGGCAAGATTAACAACAATACGTTTTCCTGGGAAATCATAGGAAGAGTTTTTAATTGCGATTCTTACTCTTTCAACAGATTCTTTTACTGCAGTATCTGGCATGCCAACAAGATTTACACCTGGTATACCAGGACGCAGATCTGCCTCTACGCTAACTATATCCCCTTCAAAACCACCGGGTGAGTAACTGATAATGTTCACATAATAAATAACCTGAAATTAAGTTAATTTGATTCAATAATCAGAAAAGATTTTATATTTTTTTATTTGCAGCATTTATCTCTTTTTTTACAAGAGCATCGCACTCTTCATTCCACCTGTCACCTGAGTGCCCTTTTACCCATTCCCATTCAGGATTGATCCGGTCTGAAAGGTTCTTAAGTATCATCCATAATTCTTTATTTTTAACATCTTTTTTATCAGCTGTTTTCCAGCCATTTTTAAGCCATGTTATTATCCAGGTTGTTATACCATTTTTGACATATATAGAATCTGTAAATATTCTTACTTTCTGATTTTTAGAAGCTTTATTTTCTAAAGAGTTTTTATATGATTCAAGAGCTTTTATTACAGCTGTCAGCTCCATTTTATTGTTTGTTGTATCTTTTTCAGAACCTGAACTTTTATATATTTTTTCACTGTAAACTATTACAAAACCCCATCCACCTGGTCCAGGATTCCCTGAACATCCGCCGTCTGTGTATATATCGATCCTGTTTTTTTTATCCATTATTTTTCCGTTATAAATATCTCTTCTCTGCCTCAGTACAAATGTTGCAGCTAAATAGCCTTTTATCTTAAAGTTTACAAATTGAGGTTTAGTACTAAACTTTAATACAGACCTAAATAGTGTTCAAGCTAATTTTAATAAATAATAATTTTTTAATTCATTCGTATTATCGTTGACAATTATTTATCATCTTAATAATCTTTATAATATTTTTCAATTTATTTTTAATCATTAAAATTAATTACACAACAACAGAATAAAAGGAAAACCAATGGAAAAATCCTATTATAACTCTTATCTGGAAATTGACATGAAAATCATTAAAGATAATATCGCTATTATACGTAAACATTTATTACCGGAACAAAACTATATTCCTGTAATCAAATCCAATGCCTACGGAACCGGATTAATTAAGATGGGTCAATTTTTTCAAAATAACATGAATATGCCCCTGATTGCAGTGGCTCAAATATATGAAGGAATTCAGCTTAGAGAAAACAATGTCAACCAATGCGAAATCCTGGTTATGAGTGGAGTCCCTTCTGCTTCTGTTGATGCAGGAATACAATATAATCTTCAAATAAATGTTTCCAATGAAAAGATTGCTCTAGAGGTCAGTAAAGCTGCACAAAAAAGAAATATTACAGCTAAAATACATATTATGATAGAAACCGGGTTAAATCGAATCGGTGTAAAGTATGGTGAAGAATTGGAAAAACTGGTTAAATATATTAAGGTTCTTGGAAATCTTGAAATTAATGGTGTCTTTACTCATTTTGCAACAGCAGGTGTTGAAGGAAATGATTATACACTAGAGCAGTTTGAGTTATTTAAATCTGCTGTCAAACAACTAAAGAGCTATGGTATACGACCACAATATATACATGCGCGAAACTCAGCAGCTTCTACCTGGTTACATGATGATTTTTGTACACATATTAGATGTGGAGCTTTACATTTAGGATATAATGGTCTGCCAAATACTTCTAACCCTCTTGGTACCAAAGAAGCGCTCACATGGCGTTCTTATATTACAAATATCCGAACAATAAAACCTGGGGAAAGCGTTGGATATTCACGATTCTTCAAGCCAGATAAAATTGCAAAAGTTGCTATAATTAGTACAGGCTCAGGAGATGGTCTTTTCCGTCCGCTTGGAACTTCCTTTGCCCCTGTTTTAGTTAATGGCGTTAAGACAAAATTTATAGGTTCTGATATGGATCAATTTTATATTAATGTAACTGATATAGATTGTGATCTTGATGATGAGGTAACCCTTTTTGGAAAAGATAAAACCTCAGACATGGTGCTATCCCCTGTTGAAGGAGCGCTTATAGTAGGACAAGCAAGATCTACAATGCATGCATATATTACAGATCGTGTCCAGCGTATTTATCTTAATGAGTAACATTTAATGAGAGATCATATGTTATAAATGAATTTTTTTCTCTCTATGTAACTGCTCTCTACGTTCCATTGTGGCTAAAACTTTTTTCTTTGATTTTATACCGATCCTTATTACCAGTGCATTACAGATAGCCATTGCAGAAACATAAGAAAATTTTGAAGAATTATTATTTGATAACAGTGTTGTATCTGCCATAACAGACAATGGTGATGATTGATTATCTGTGAGTGCAATTACTCTACAGGAATGTGAATGAAAAAATTCTGTTACTTCACATGTAGCTCTGGTATATTTTTCAAAACCAATACTTACCAAAATATCGCGATTATCGATATTCATTATTCTGTCATATAAATCAGAAGTTCCCAGGCTCAAAAGCTCAACATTATCCATAATATCGCTTAACATAAAATATAAATAATAAGCTACAGAATAAGCTGATCTCATGCCAAGAATATATACTTTGCGTCCATGTCGTATTAAATCAACAGCTTTTTCAAATGATGATTTAAGATATGAAGAATATGTATTGTTCAGATTTTCTATATTCTGTTCAATTACAGTTAGTAAGATGTCCTCATCGCTTCTGCTTGAAGCAATAGAAGTCTGTATTCTGCGTATGGGAATCATTTCATTTTGAACAAGTTTTCTGACATCTTTTTGAAAATCAGGATATCCGGTATAATTAATGGCTTTACAAAAACCAGTCACACTGCCAATACTAACACCTGTCCGCTTGCTTAATTCTAAAATTGAAAGAAAAGGAATTTCTAAAAAATTTTCTTTTATGTAATTGGCTATATCTTTATATGCTCTTGAAAGCATCTCATAGTTTTTTTCTATTCTTACAAATATGTTGTCGTTCATAAATCTGCCCGCTATAGTTATTATTAATTATATAATTTTAACATATCAAAATACTAATGTCTATTGAACCTTAATATCTCTAAAATTAGTGTTGCCGCTAATATTTTACATAACGAAAAAGGAATAATTTAGCTTTAGATTTTTATTGACAGGTGATTTACCAGATGATAATATATAAATATTGAAAATTTTTTTAATATTTATATTAAAATTGAAATAATATTCAATAACTCTGATTTTTTACGGAGATTATTATGGAAAGAACTATTAGTACAAGAATTAAGGATATGACTCCCTCTGCAACTGTAGAGCTTAAAGGTAAAATTGAAGCGCTAAAGCAAAAAGGAATAAAAATTATCCCTTTTACTTTAGGAGAACCTGATTTCAACACTCCTGCTAATATAATTGAAGCTGCAAAAAAAGCCATGGATGATGGTTTTACCCGTTATACAGCAGCAGCTGGTTTCATTGATTTAAGAGAAGCTATTTGCAAAAAGTTATTGACTGACAATAATTTATCTTTTCAGACCGATCAAATTATTGTCACAACCGGGGGAAAACAGGCTCTTTACAATACATTAATGACTATTTGTAATCCAGGAGATGAAGTTATCCTCCCTACCCCTTGCTGGGTAAGTTACACAGAAATGATTAAATTAGCAGGTGGAATTCCTGTACTGATTAAAACAACAGAAGAATCAGGTTTTAGCCTTGATCCAAAAGAGATCGAAAAAGCAATTACCCCAAAAACAACTGCTATCTTAATTAACAGCCCAAACAATCCAACAGGTGCAGTTTATAGCAAAAATAACCTTGAACAACTGGGAAAAATTGCAGCTGAAAGAGGGATATACATTATATCCGATGAAATTTATGAAAAATTGGTTTATGACGGAGAGACCCACTATTCTATAGCATCCCTGTGTCCTGAAATAAAAGATTTATGTATTGTGATTAATGGTTTTGCTAAATCATACGCAATGACTGGCTGGAGAATTGGATATGCTGCAGGGCCTTCCAAAATAATAAAGGGAATGTGCGATTTGCAGGGGCATACTACATCCAATACCAATTCAATTGCACAAAAAGCAGCTGTTCAGGCACTTTTGGGACCTCAGGATTCTGTTGTTAACATGCATGATGAATTTGCAAGGAGACGTACTTATATTATTGACCGCCTTAATAATATGCAGGGTGTAACATGCGCTAATGTCAAAGGGGCTTTCTATGTGCTTCCAAATGTTTCAGCCCTATTTGGAAAATCAACAGGTTCAAAGACTATCCAGTCATCGCTTGATGTTGCTACTTATCTTTTGGAAGAAGCTCATGTTGGTGTTGTAACAGGAGATGCTTTTTATTCTCCAAATAATATCAGGCTTACCTATGCAACCTCAATGGAGTACATTAAACTTGGCATGGACAAAATGCAAGCTTGTATTGATAAACTGTTTAAATAATAAACTGGAGGCGAAATAATGAGCTTTAAAAATGAATTACGTTTGCCATCTCTTAAACGAATGTTGCAGAATAATGGCTTTATACGGGTAATGGAAGCACACAATGGCCTCACCGGAATAATAGTTGAAACAGTTAATGCAGAGTGCAAAGGTGAGAAACGAGCCTTTGATGCAATGTGGGTTAGCAGTCTTTGTGATTCTACTGCTAAAGGAAAACCAGATATTGAATTGGTAGATTTTAGTTCCCGCTGCAAAACACTTGAAGAAATTATGGAAGTAACAACCAAGCCGATCATACTTGATGGCGATACAGGAGGTAAAACTGAACATCTTGTATTTAACATCCGCACATTGGAACGCATGGGTATCTCGGCGATTATCATCGAAGATAAAATAGGGTTAAAAAAGAATTCACTTTTTGGCACAGATGCGCAACAGCAACAAGACACAATAGAAGAATTTAGTTATAAGATTTCTTCATGTAAATCTGTACAGAGGAATCCTGATTTTATGGTTTTTGCGCGAATCGAAAGTTTAATACTAAAAGCAGGGCTTGAAGATGCTCTTAAAAGAGCATACGCATATGTGGACGCAGGAGCAGATGGCATAATGATCCATAGCAAGGAAAAAACACCTGATGAGGTAATTTCCTTTTTAAAACAATTTAAAACAAAGTGTCCTAATGTTCCAACAGTTGTAGTGCCAACCAGTTATAGTTCTGTCACTGAAGATCAACTGCAAAATGCAGGAGCCAATATTGTGATATATGCAAATCATTTTATTAGAAGTGCTTATCCTGCCATGGTTAACACAGCAAAATCAATTCTTACGAATCAACGTGCGGAAGAAGCTAGTAGAGACTACTGCATGTCTATTAAAGAGATTTTGACTCTGATTCCAGACTCAATTCTCCCGCACTAAAAACAACTAGCAAAAAAAGGGAGGTACAATATATAAAGATATTTAATAAATTAATAAAAAAAAAGGAAACCAATTATAAAAAAATCTAACAAATTAATTAAAAAGGAAGGAGGACAACTATGAGCAAAAAGCCTATGGGTTTAACAACAAAAATCCTTGTTGGTATGGCTCTGGGAATCATTGTCGGCACAATCTTAAATCAATTTTACAGTGTTCCATTTGTAAAAGAAGTACTATCCGGATATATTTTCAAGATGGGTAGTACTGTATTTCTTAACCTTGTAAAAATGACAATAGTGCCGCTTGTTTTTATTTCAATAACAGTTGGAGCATCGCAAATGGGCGATGTTGTAAAACTTGGCCGGGTTGGAGGTAAAATATTGGGATTATACGTTTTTACAAGTATAGTTGCCCTTGCAATTGCTCTCCCAACAGCATTTATAATGCGTCCAGGCGTTGGCTTTGATTTAAGTAGATTTTCTGAAGTCATAGCTAAATATAAACCGCCCGCAAAAGGGCCGGCTATTCTGGATACTATATTAAGAATAATACCGGATAATCCATTTGCTGCTCTGACAAATATGGATATGATGCAAATTATTTTTTATGCAATCTTTTTAGGTGTTGTAATTACGCTCTTAGGAGATAAAGTTGCTGGTGTAAAAAAGTTATTTATCGAACTTAATGATATCGTACTGAAAATAATAGGGATAGTTATGAAATTGTCGCCTTACGGAGTTTTCTTTTTGGCAGCAGACAGTTTTGTAAAACTTGGTTTTTCTGCTTACAAACCTTTGGGAATGTATATGATCACTGTAGTCGTTGCACTAACCATTCACGCTGTTGTAGTTTATGGAGGAGCATTGAAATTTATCGCTAAATGCAGTCCAATTCAATTCCTCAAGAATTACTTCCCTGCAATTTCCCTTGCTTTTTCCACTGCCAGCAGTAATGCAACCATGGCAGTTTCTCTTGACTCAGCTATTAATCGTTGCGGTATTGATCAAAAAATAGCTTCATTTAGTATACCAGTTGGTATTACAATAAACATGGATGGATCCGCTATCAGCCAGGGAGTTGCTACGATCTTTGTTGCTCAGGCATATGGCATTCCATTAGATGTATCAGCCATAATTACGATTGTCATAATGTGTACACTTATCACCATTGGCAGCCCGGGAATACCAGGCGCATCAACACTTCTATTAGTCGTTGTTTGGCAACAGGTTGGTCTCCCTGTAGAGGCTGTTGGTATGATACTTGGCGTTGATAGAATTCTCAGCATGATACGAACAATGACCAATGTATCAGGAGATATTGTTTGTGGAATAATAGTCGCTCAATCGGAGGGTTTGTTCCATAGAGATATATACGAAAGAAAGAAATAATATAATATTCTCGTTCTACGAGCAGACCATAGCCTCAATCAGGAGGCTATGGTTTTTT
>WRCW01000099.1 GCA_009783755.1 Spirochaetaceae bacterium | reverse complement strand
CCAAATATATATATTTTGATTATCGGTGATGGAAAAAAAATACTTAATATAATGGTTTTGCCGAATTTATGTAAATTAATTGAGAAAAACAGGTGAAAATTAGTGAAAATTGCTTATATATATCCAAAACTTGCTAAATTTTAGTAGTTTCAATATAATACTGATGCTAAAGAAAGCTATTTTAGTGAAATCTTGCCGGTGTGGCTCAGTTGGTAGAGCGGATCACTCGTAATGATCAGGTCACGGGTTCGATTCCCGTCTCCGGCTAAATAAAAAACATGCTGATTATTTATAATTAACCATTTCTGATAGATTCTTCCTGGAAGATGCTGCAGAACTGCTGTCTGTTGTTTCAGCATGACCAATTTTTATCAAAGCTACAATCTCAGGTATTACCATAAATATCAATTAAAATATTTTTTCAGTATAGCATTATATGACATAGTGAAAAGTATACTCTCTATAAAAACCATAACAAATTCAATGTTTGTAACATGGATTCAAAGGTTTGTTTAGGGGAGGTTAAACAAAAATGGAATTGAAAACAAAACAATATACACTGTCTCCACAGGATAGGTTACCAAATGACATTACTGATCCCAAAGAATTGATAAAAAAAATTACCAGGAAAGTAACTATTAATTCAAAAGCAACAAATCTGAATAATACATTCCCATGGGTTAATTTGGCAGAAAAGACACTTTATCGTTATTCAGATTTTGATGACAAATTGATCATAGATCTTCAATATAATTTAGCGAGAGTATTGGTTCATAAATTAGATTATATTAGAGCAGAAATATTATTGAAAAATACTATAAAAAAATGTCTTAAACAAGATAGGGTCGATAAAGATAAATTATCAGAGTGTTATTACTGTATGGCGCTAAATTCAAATTGGTCAGAAGATTATGAAAATGCAAAAACATATGTTTTACAAGCTATGGATCTTTTTAAAAACATCCCCAGATATCATTTAGAATATGCTCGTATCTTGTTTAGCTTAAATGAAATAAAAGAAGCAAAAAATCATTATAAAAAAGCATTGGAAATTTCTATAAATAAAAATGGGAAAGAGCACCCGGCTACTATATCAATTCAGTTCCACTATGGTTTGTTTCTTGCTTACACAGGGAGAAAAAACATAGCAAAAAAATATTTAAATAATATTTGCTCAAAATATAAAAATATATGGGGAGAAGAAAACCTATATACTTTATGGGTGTATGGACATATTTCCAATCTGCTTTATTTAGAAAAGAAATATGCTGAAGCATTTGAAAAAGTGAAAATTGCATTCTCTGGTACTAAAAATATACTGGGCAATGATAATAGTATTACATTAGTTTTAAAAACGAATTGTTCGAAAATGCTTTTAAAAATGAAAAAATATGATGAAGCTATAGATTATCTGGAAAATCCATTTGTCCTTACTGATAATAAAGAATCAATGCTTCTTCTCGCTTATGATAAAAGCAACATGTCCGCGCCAGAAGTATTTATCTCCAAGAAAGGTTCTATTGTTCTAAAAATACTTAAGACTATGGAAAGAAAAAACATTCCAATAATTAAAAATACTAAACTGGTAAATAGTATGATAAAGAATTGTAATGAGTTTGAACCAATTCCAGACAGGTATTATAAACCCATCGCGGAAATTCTAGGAAAAATAATTAAAAGCAGTGGCATGACAATAATTCAATTTTTAGAGAGAGTAGACACTCTTTAGGGAGTGCAAGGAGGATGTATGAGTAAAAAGAAAATTATAGAATATAAAGTGTTAAAACCTGTTGATGCAGAAACAATAAAAAAGTTTAAGTCTATGAAACAAGATTTCAATGAAATGAAAATTATTAAAGATGATATAATGCGACTAGAAATTGGAGTTGGCTTAATACCTCTTATTGATGAAGATTTAGAAGATAATTTACAAAAAAGAATTTCATCGATACGTAAAGAAATTGAAAGAGAGATAGGTATAAGTATACCAAAAATACGTGTAAGGGATAATCTTTCTCTAAAAGAATTTGAATACTCCTTTTATATATGTGGCAAGGAGATGGTAAAATATGAAATTGAATATAATAAATATTTATGTATAGATCCTGGAAACGTAAAAAATAAAATTAATGGCAAAAATATTAAAGACCCTGTTTTTGGTCTTCCTACAATTCTAATAAATAAAGAACAAATAGAAAGTGCTCTTGATGCAGGGTATTATGTTGCTGATGCTCAATGCATTATTTCAACTAGTTTGAGTTGTTTTATAAAAGAAAAATTATTTGAGATATTTAGTTACGATGATTCAAAAAATATATTAGAAAAAATATCTGAATCAAATCCTTTATTAATTTATGACTGTTATTCAAAATATAAACATATAGAAATAAAAAGAATATTGAGCAAGATACTCGAAAAGAAGATAAAATTGCTAAATAATATAGTAAAAATAATAGAATTGTTAATATTTTACGTAGATAAAAAGGATGATATTAAAAAAATTACTGAGTTAATAATAAAAGAATTGCCACTATCTCTTACCCCCACTACTTTTGAAGTTATTGAAGGTAAAGATAAGACTTGGGAGCAAGAAGCTAAAAAGATGTTTAGCAAAAGCAAATATGGGGATGGTGTTATAGAAGTAGTAAATGAACAAACACAATTATCTACTTTTATTGGTTTTATTGGTAAATTAGATAATTTTGGCAAGGTTGTAGAAGGTAGTTGTTATAGGGTGTTAGGGAGGAGAGAAAGCGGTTATTTTGATCAGGGGGCTAAAAAATTATTTATTGGAGATTTGCAGAATATAAAGAATTTTGAAAAAAATGAAGAAGGTTGCTATGCTTTTAATTTTTTTAATAATTGGAGAAAGATTAAGTTAGATAAATTAAAAAGCAAAAGTGTTAGTAGTAAGTGTAAAGTAAGTGATGGAGAATTAGAGTATGAATTTATAGATGAAATAGCTGCAAAATGGTTTATCTCCTATATGAAGGGTTCTGGCTATAACTTTGATTTTGTTAAAGAAAATATTTCACATTCACAAACTATTAATCCAAAGAGTAAGGAGCGTTAGTAGTACGGAAGAGGTTGATAAGGTTTGGGGGTATGTATTATGAATTTGGGAAAAGAACGTATGAGTTTTATATTCCTAAAGCTTCGGTGGAGAGGTAAAAGATTTATAAGGGGTTTAATGTACCCTTTTATGAATAAAAAGAATAAATTTCTTTATCGTTTTGAAGGTATTTTTGCAAAAGATATTAAGGAGTATGGTTATTTTGGAACAATTGCTCCTGATGTAGCTAAACATCTTGAAACTAAAACAAGTAAGGACAAAATTAATAAGGAAAATGAAATTATTTCCAAGCTTGAAATTATTTCTAAACTCGAAATTATGAAAGTACCAGATGCTAATGCTTATTGGATAAGTCCTAGTGGTCAGTTATTTGAAGTTGAAAAGCATCATATTGATGAGATTATAAAAAGTCCAGAGTCTTTTGGGTTTATTAGAAAAGAGATAGATGCTGTTTATAAGAAATATATTGAGCGAGTGGGTCTTGAAGGTAATGCAAGAAGTGAAATAATGGATGGGCTTATTAGAAAAGGGTGGATTAGGATCAGGTATCAAAATAAAAAGGATTTTTATTCTATAGAGTTAAATGAGCTTACCAAGAATGTGAAAGATTATCTTTTGGAATGGGCTAATAGTCTTATCGAAGTGAATATTAAAAGAAAAAACTCTGATGTTAAGATTATAGAGTTTTCAACGAATAATACTGTTTATAGGTATAGTATTGATAGAATAGCAAAGGAAGAGTTATATAACAGCAAAGAAAAGAAGATGGTTCGTAAAAAGTTAGTTGTTATTAAGTCAGTGCATGAGATATTAGATATAGCACCTGTTTCATTTGTTAGAGAAAAAGAAATAGAAGAAGCTGATTTTTAACCCCTTATCCATGCACCATTTTTTTTGTATCAATTTACAAGCAATAAAAATAATTTGTAAAGCCTTACTTTTGAAAACTAGGCAAAACAGGTTATTTTAAACCAAAACCACAGATAACCAATTAAAAATATATTTTTCACCATAGCATTATATGACATAGTAAAAAGAGTATATTATAAAAAGTAATGATAAAGAATATGAGTCTTGAGCAAAAAGTAATAACTCGCTTCATGGAGTGTGTAATGAGTAAAGTTATGAGTAAATATAAAGATTTATTAAGCAGACTAAAAAACAAATTCACCGGTATTGGGCTGATGGCTTTAGCGTTATGCTGTATTTTGGTGATTGTGGTTTTTTTGAAATCATTAGTACTCCTAATTTCGCACTATGCGATAGTGGTTGATATTTGTATAGTAATGAATTTGCTTTTTACAATTATAATTTTTTATATAATGACGGTATTTGAAAAAAGCATAACAACTAATTCCTCATTTTTTTCTACACTGTTATTGATCTTTATACTTTCGAGCGTGACAGTAATTATCATGCCTGTTGTAATACTTGTTTTAAGGCAGGGCGCAGATCTTGATGACTGGGTGATAAGGGGTGTTTCTTATCTTGTGGCTGGGTCGGGAAATATCGTACACCTAATCTCAGGCTCTTTAGGTTTTACATCAGCTTTTATTTTTGCAGCAATAATATTAAAAACACTACCCGTACTGCAGAAGTTGCTTCAAGATTTTCTCTTGACAGAATAGTTCAGATAAAAATGTCAATTGATTCAGAGCTTGCAAGCAAAGCAATAAAAGAATATGAAGCAATGGAAAAGAGAAAGAAACTTCAGCAAGAAGTAGATTTCTATTCAGCAATGAAAGGTTCATTAAAATTTGTGTCTGGTTATGTTAAGATAATAATAGTTTCAATTTTTATTATAATTCTTGGAGGCATCTTAATTGAGATTCTGTATCGTGGCGGAGAGATCTTTTCTGCAGTAAAAATATATATTCCTCTTGCTATAGGAAGCGGTTTAATTTTTTTATTTCCTGTTTTACTGCTATCTATGGCTATAAATATTTATTTAAGAAAACCAATTAATGAAATGAAAATTATTAAAGATGATATAATGCGGCTAGAAATTGGAATTGGTTTAATACCTTTTGTTGTTGAAGATTTAGAAGATAATTTACAAAAAAGAATTTCATCGATACGTAACGAAATTGAAAGAGAGACAGGTATATGTATACCAAGATTACATATAGTGGATAATCCTGCTCTAAAACAATTTGAATACTCCTTTTATATATGTGGCAAGGAGATGGTAAAATATGAAATTGAAAATAATAAATATTTATGTATAGATCCTGGAAACGTAAAAAATAAAATTGATGGTAAAAGTACTAAAGACCCTACTTTTGGTCTTCCAGCAATTCTAATAAATAAAGAACAAATAGGGGACACTGTTGATGCTGGGTACATTGTTGCTGATGCTCAAAAAATTATTTCAACTAGTTTGGTACATTTTATAAAAATAAATTTATTTGAAATATTTAGTTATAATAATTAGCTCCTCAACATGGTTCAAAAAAACAAAAAGAATAAGAACAAAACTTGTAAGGAAAAATTAATCTAAGGAAAGTATTATTGCTAAGGTTGGAGGTTAGTATGAAAGATAATATTAAATCTGATATTAGTGATCAGGAATTACAAGAGTGGGCTAAGATGATGCAAAATACGAATATTCCTTCTATTGATATGGATGATACTGTTGCAGTAGAAAAAGCTATTAGGGAAGATTTAAGTACATGGTCTGATGAACACTTATTGAACTTAGCTAAGTCTTTAGGTATGAAACTTGGAGAACAAGAAATTCAAGAACTTTTTTCTACACATGGTTTAAAAAATAAAAAGAATATGGACAAAACAAGTAAGGAAAAATAAAAACTAAGGAAGCATAGGGCTAAGTAAGGCTTATGGAAGTACAAAAGTAGTTAGGGATGAAGGTGATAAAGGTGGTGAAAGGGATTTATCAAGGTCAGGTTCAGCTAAAGAGATATTATTTTTTTTAGATGGCATGGAGCAAGGAATAGAAACCGCTAAAGGTGGGATAAGTAGTAAAGTAATTAAGTCAGAAGAGATTAAGTCAGGCTTATATGCTGATGATAGTCCAGAATATGACCAGATGGCTGCATTGGCAATGGATTTAGTAGATATTTTTGATGGGAGTACTAATCCAGATTGGTTAGACAATGGTGTAGTAGTTCAAGCTATGGTTTGGACAGATAAGGATGGGAGTAGTTTTCTTAATTTATTTGTTAATGTTGAAAAAGTAGTGGGAAGGACTTATTTAGAGGATCAATATTTAATGGATGGAGAAGAAGGAAGGGGTGGATATTTAGTTGATATAAGTTTAAATGATGAAGCAGGTAATGAGACAGGCATTTACAATAACACTTTTGAGTCTTTAGACGGAGTATATGAACAGATTAGGGATATTGTCTATGAAAATGTTAATGCTGAAATAGAGATGTATGATGAGCAAGCTAGGAAAGAAGGAAGGGTAAATTCTAGTAAGGGGATAAAATCTAATAAGATTGACAAAGCTTATATACAAAAAATAATTGAAGGTTCTGATTTTCAGAATGGTCAGTTATCAACAATGAGTGGTAATGATTGGTTGATAGAAGGTGAAAATAGTGTATATGTAGAAAGCGTTGGCAATGTTTCTGTAGGTTATGAAGTATATTTAGAGCCAGTAGAAGGAAGTGATAAGTATAGTGTAAGTATAAAAATGTGGTTATTAGAAGAAGGTAAGGATTCTGAAAGTGCAGCAGATATTACATGGGAAGCCACAGCTAAAGAAATAAGGAATGACTTTTATCAAGGTACTTACATTGAAGAATATGGTATTGAGATGGTTAGTAAAGATGAAAATATAGAATCTTCTAGGGGGTCTCTTTAATACTGAAAGTGATGATGCTTCTGGTTATGGGGAAGGTGTAGAGAAGGTTTGGAGTTCGCCTATAAGTGATAGACTCGCTAGAGCAGATACAGAAGTTAGGCTATGGTATCCTGATGCTACATTGGTTAAGCGAACTTCGGGTGAGTTCAATACAATAGGAAAAAGGGCTAGAAGATATGATGTTGAGGATTTAACATTGGAGTATTTAATTACTAGAAATGTAAATCCTCAAAGAACAAAGATTTGTATTATTTTAAGACCTGATGGTACATTCACAATAGAAGAGGTATAGAAAATGGGTAAGGATAAATTGGTAAAGATAAAGTACGATCCTAATGATAAGAGATGTCAAAATCTTGTTGGGGTGGATAAATTATTGGATATTTTGGAAACAGATGAGTTTAAACAGGAATTTGCTAAATTTAATGAGAGGATAGGATTACCTTATAATAAAGAGATGTTGACTTCCTCAAAGAAAAACAAGGCTAAGGATGGTAATATGAAAAGAGCAATATCAGGTAAGACACCTAAAACTAGATTAAGATATAGTGGAACATATAAAAATAAAGATGGTTCTACAACAGTTGTTAAAGGGTATCAGGTTACAACATATGATAAGGGGCAATCTTCAACAGTAGAATATACTGATGATGAGCTTGAAAAATATTTTGGTGCTGGAAGTGGTGCTATAAAAGTAATGACTT
>WRCW01000098.1 GCA_009783755.1 Spirochaetaceae bacterium | reverse complement strand
ATGTGGTTTGGGATTTTTAACAATCATTGTTCCAGGAGCAGATGGGTTAAGGGTATTTTTAATACATATAGGAATATCTTTTTCAAAAGCAGGGATCATTGTGCTTGGATGTATTACCTTGGCTCCGAAATAGGAAAGCTCCATTGCTTCTTCCACGCTTACTTCAGGTATTACAAATGCATTTTTTACAATTCTGGGATCTGCGCTTAAGACACCATCAACATCAGTCCATATTTCAATTATTTCTGCATTTATTCCTGCTGCTATTATTGATGCAGAAAAATCTGAGCCATTTCTTCCCAGCGTAGTTGTTGAACCATCTTCTGCTGATCCAATAAAACCTGTAATTACAGGAATTTCTTCTTCTCTGAAAAGTTTTTCTTTTATTTTTTTATATGATTCCTCATAGTTAACAAGTGCTTTTGTATATTGCTTATTTGTTTTTATAATACTTCTTGAATCTATATATGCAGCTTTTACTCCTGTTGATTTTAAATATGAAGCAATAAGAAAATTATTCAATCTCTCTCCAAAGCTTGCAATAAGGTCAAGAGTTCTTGGAGAACACTCTTTAATAAGCTCAACTCCTTTAAGAAGATTTTTAAGCTCTCCAATAATTTTTTCTTTTATATGCTTCATTGCATCTTGTGCAAAATTGCTACTCATAAGTTCATTTACAACTTTTTCCTGCCTTAAAAGCAGATTTTCAACATTTTCTTTATAACCACTATTGCCTTCTGCTGCAATTTTAGCAGAACTAAGAAGCAGATCTGTAACTCCTTTCATTGCAGAACAAACAACTGCAACTTTTGATTTTTTACTTTCTGCAATAACGATTGAGCACACATGTTTTATTTTTTCAGCATCTTGTACAGAGCTTCCGCCGAATTTCATTACTTTAGTCATTTATTTTCCCTTTTCTTTAGAATTAACACCTATATATATCATTTTTTCTCTTTTTAAATAAGTATTTTTTGCTGTATTATTGTATAAAAAGTTGTGGAAAAAAGTTTAAATCTAGCTGTATATTTAATAAATCACAGCTGGTCACCATGATTCTTTGGAATCAAAGCTTGGGCGCACCTGGCTTTTTGAGGTCAATAAGGAATCTTTTGGGGCAGGTTCTGTTCTAAAAATCACAAGTTGTAGGTAGAAAAGAGGTTTTTCTGCAAAAAAGAACTCTATATCGCTGGTTTTTTAAAAAAAATAATATTATCTCTCTAAAAAAAATAATGATTTTTTTGTTTATTCCTCTTGTGATCTCATGTACAACCAGTCCTTCGTCTGAAAACAAAAGAGCAGTATCAACAGAAGCAAATAGTCTTGCTTCTGCAGAAGATAGTCCTTCGCGAGACAGTTCCAAAAGCGATAAGATACTAAAGATGTTTCTGGAATCTTCTTTTAGCAATAAAGAAATGGAACTTTTTTATAATAGTGTATCAGGCAAAAAAATAATAAGCGGAAGCAAAAAATATCTGCCTGTAACAGATAATAGAAAACCTGTATTTGTTGTTTGTGATTGCAGCAATGATGGTGATGTTGATTTTTTTGTTTTATTTGCAGAAAGTATTTCAGAGAATGATGTTTCAGATATATCGATAGATTCAGTAAGAGATCTTCGTAATATTTACATGGAAGAGATTTATCTGAGGCAGTTCCTTTTAGCTGTATATAAATACCATGAAATTGGAGAGGAAAAAAAATTTATACATAAGCAGAATATTGTTTTGGAAGACAAAGGTGCTTTTTCTTCATTAAAAGAAATTGAGATAGATAGAAAAAATAAAATATTTGGGATATCGGCAAATTTTGTAACAAGTACCGGGATTCATGAAGATATAGTTATAAAAAGAAAAGGATCCTATTCAATAAACAGTATAAAAAACACATTGTCAGATTCAACAAGAAAAGATGATATTGATGATGATGGAGTAATTGATCTTTTACGTTATGAAAAAATATTTGTCGATGGATTTGGCGTTGAAACATTCATAACCTGGTACAAATTTAATGGTGAAAAATTTCTCCCTGTAAAGACAATAAACATAGTGAAAGATCTTCGTTCTTTTCTTAATGAGTCAAAATTATATCTGGAATCAAAAAGAATAGATCTTTTTATTAGAAAAACAGTTCCTCCGCCTG
Organism: Spirochaetaceae bacterium; assembly: GCA_009783755.1. Taxonomy (GTDB): domain Bacteria; phylum Spirochaetota; class Spirochaetia; order CADAEX01; family CADAEX01; genus WQTU01. Next base: position 5,549 of record WRCW01000098.1, on the reverse strand, counting down.
TTTTTAAAAAACTTAATTTGGCAAAAATAAGCTCAGAAAAAATAATGCAAAGAATTTTTTATCCTGTAAAAAGAGAATCTTCATATATGATTGATATAAATACAATGCTTTCATCAAGCGAGGATATTAGTTTTATTTTTCCGGAAATATTTGAAAATCCTTTTAGAATGGATAACGATGGTCTGTTTAGTTTTACTACTTATGTAAGGGTTTTACTTAGAAATGAGGGCATAGCGCTATCATCTGATGAAGAAAGTGAGGATCCTGACAATAATTTAGTTAATGAAGAAATCTATTTTGTAAAAATATACATGTCAAATAATCCTTTTGAAGAAAATAGGTTTTTCTTTTTTGTCAATTGAGATATTTTGTCCAAGATTGACAACCAATTCTTAAAAATGTAAGGTTTCTGGTATGTGCAGATATTTTATTGATGGCTCTTTCCCTATAAATGGCAAAATAAAGGCTAGCGGTAATAAAAATGCAGCTCTTCCATGTATTGCTGCAGCGCTTCTTTCAGACAGCGAAGTAGTTCTTGAAAATATCCCTGAAATCGAAGATGTATCTGTCATGCTATCAATAGCATCCAAACTTGGCGCAACTATTAAAAAGACTAACCCAAATGAATATTCAATAAAAAGCGATAATATAAAGTCAGAGCTTCCATATGACGAAGCAAAAGCAATACGCGCTTCGATTCTTTTTGCAGGCCCTTTGCTTGCAAGAACAGGAAAAGCTGTTTTTCCGCCTCCGGGAGGAGATGTAATTGGACGGCGCAGGCTTGATACCCATTTTTTGGCTTTTAGTGATCTGGGGGTAAGGATAGAGATCGATGGATTTTTTAAACTTACTGCCAATAAACTGGTTGGGGCAGATCTTTTTCTTGATGAAGCTTCTGTTACTGCAACTGAAAATGCAATAATGGCCTCTGTTCTTGCAGAAGGGAAAACTGTTATACAAAATGCAGCATCAGAACCGCATGTTCAGGACTTGTGCAAAATGCTTGTTTCAATGGGAGCTAAAATATCGGGAATAGGATCAAATATTCTTTTTATTGAAGGGGTCAAAAAGCTTTCAGGTACAAAATACAGGATCGGATCTGATTTTATAGAAGTAGGTTCTTTTATAGGGCTTGCTGCAGTTACGCGAGGCGAGCTTGAAATTGAAGGGGCAGTTCCTTCTGATCTTAGAATGACAAAAATTGCCTTTGCAAAACTTGGAATATATTGGGAAACAGATGGATCTGTAATAAAAGTTAATTCAGGGCAGAGACTTCAGGTTGTTCCTGACTTTGGCGGGCAGATCCCCCAGATTGATGATGCCCCATGGCCAGGCTTTCCTCCTGATTTAACAAGCATTATAACTGTAGTTGCAACTCAGGTTGAAGGGATAGTGCTTATACATGAAAAAATGTTTGAGTCCAGAATGTTTTTTGTGGACAAGCTTATTGGAATGGGTGCAAAAATCATTTTGTGCGATCCGCATAGAGCTGTTGTCAGCGGCCCTTCAAGGCTTAAAGGGAGCCAGCTTGTTTCGCCGGATATAAGAGCAGGCATGGCGATGGTTATTGCTGCTCTTTGTGCAGAGGGAAAAAGCGAAATAAGAAATATTTATCAGATTGAGCGTGGATATGAAAATCTTGTTCTTCGCCTCAAGAAACTGGGCGCAAAAATAGAAAAAAAAGATGGTGCATATTAACCTGTTACCTGTGACTTTTTGTTATCCTCTATATCTATAACTTTCAATAGAAGAAGCTTTTATTTTTGTGTAAAGAATAACAGCAATAAGTTCTATTATTATTATCACAGTGAAACACAAAGCAGCTCCTGAAATTCCTGTTTCTTTCATAAAAATAGATAATATTTTGCTATTAATATACATAATAGTTCTTTCAATAAAATAAATTGCAATTACCACTGCTGGAAGCGCAAGAAGTGATAAATAAGTTTTGTCACTTCTTCTTTTTAGAAAAGATATTCCTGATGATACAACCAGCATCAGCATAAAAATATAATTGAAAATCCTTATAAATCTTATAAAAAGGGTTGCTGAAGGGGCATATTTTCCTGCGCCTGATTCAGAAAGCAAATCAAGATTTTCAAGCAAAAAAAGAGTTTTTATTTTTAAAAACCTGTTTTCTTCTAATCCCATATAAAGAAGCGCTTCGCTGGGAATCTCAAGATCAATAGATGATATTCTGTCGCTTTTATTTCCAACAATAACCTCAGGATATAAAAGCAGCTTTACTTCTCTTCCCAAACATTGCAGGCTAAGTCTGTTTTCAATAACTTTGCCATATAGCGATTTGATATGCCTTACTATTTGCCCAGATGGAGAAAGATTTATTATGTTTATATCAAAAAAATAAATACCATCATTTGTAAGGACAATTTTTTTGGCAAAAACAAGCTCTTTTTCCAAACCATTACCATTTATAAAAGCAATTTCTGTTTTTCCGGGAGCAAAATATAAAATTCTTATATCTTCATAAAAAAAAGATTTTTCTGAAAGCAGTGAAAAAAGCCTTGTTCCAATATCAGTGAGCTCCTGGTCCTCGGGAAATTCTTCTGAAAGCATGTGGTAATAATAATATGCTCCGTAAAAATCTTCAGATTCAATACGTTTTGTAATATCAATTTTCCCGTCGAATAATTTTTCCTTTGCGCTTGTATCAGGAAAAAAAGTTGTAATTTTTTCTATTGCCTTTTTTAAAACCTGGTTTGCTTTATCCCTGCTATTTCTAAACATACCAGCCATTTTTCCATAATAAGCAGCTGATGAATAATCTTCCTGCTCATAATATTTCTCTGCTATCTCAAGAAGCATCTGTCCTGTTATAAAATCTCCTGAAATTGCTTTTATCTTTTCTTCACTGGTGCCATCAGGATAAATAGTATTTGGCCAGGCAATTTTTATATCGCCTTTAAGATCAACAGCATATTTATTATCCGGATCAATATATAAATATAAATCTATGAAAACCAATGCTTCTTCCAGATTCCCTTCTGCCAGTTTCTTTTCAGTTTGCGCTAAATAAAATTCCCCTGATTTGGAAAGTTCTTCAAACCACATCTTTTTCTCAATCAATATGGGTTCTGCAAAAAATACAAGAAAAATATAGATTAGCGCTGTTGGAATTAATACAGGAATAATTGAACGGAGGAATTCTACTCCATTTTCTTTTTTACTTTCCGGATACCTGTTTTTATTGGACAGGATTATAAGAATAAACAGGGCACCTGCTGAAATTGGGAGAAAAAGCTGTGAGTAAATGGTAAGTGTAGATATCAAAAGATAAGGAGGGGTAAGTACCTGTACAGCAGGTCTTTTAATAATAAAAAAGGAATAAAGAGCTATAAAAATCATAAAAGCAACATGGATAAGAATAAGATATTTAATATTTCTGCTTGTTGTTAGCTTCATCTGTGACCCCTAAGCGATAATATTTTTACCAGCAGAATACTAAAAGAGATAACAATATATGCCAAATAATATAAACCTGAGTCAAAAGGAATTAAATTTTCTGCGCTCTGTAATAATTTGGGAAGAGGAATTTGCTGAATATAATAATTCAGCCAGATAAAACAGATAACCACAGCCTGGGAAAAAGGATAGTTAATTAAAGGCCATTTTCCTGTTGAGAAAAAGAAAGATATAGTAGATATAGTGATTATTATTGCAAAAGATTTAAAAAATAGTGCTTTTAAATCAGATTTTTCAATTTCTCCGACACTTTTAGCTATAAAAGAAGTGATTTTCATAAAAAAATTGAAGAATTTATGATATGGATTGGATTTTTCAATAATATATTCACTATTACTGCCCTGGATCGTCAATATCATATCTTCTGAAACAGAATAACGACCTGAATATGCTTTTGAGCTTTCATCAGAATAATTATCCTTATTTATGATAACACCGGATAATCTGTTTCCTTGAGCTTTATCAACAAAAAGAATGCTTTTATCAGATCTATAAAAACGCTCAGTTTCTATTTCAAAAGAAGTGAAATCACTTTTATATGGAAAAAAAATAGCTGCTGCTGAAAATAATAGTGATAATAACAGAGATATTATGAAATATTTTAAAAGATAGTATTTTTTTTTCTTGCTCCAAAAAACTGGAATATAAAGAACTAATGAAATCAGGATAATCAGAGAAAGGTTTTTAGTAAAAAAAATAATTATATCAATTCCTTTTTCAGCCTCATTTGGTATAAATTTTTGGGCAAAAGTAATAAAAATAGCTATAACAATGAAAAAAAGAAAAGATAAAAAGCTTTTTATAAAAGATATAATATTTTTCTCCCTGATTATGCAGAATAGTACCTGGCATATTATGCAAAATGAATTTTATCATGCTGCTTTATGGCTTGCAATAACAATTAATTATGACAAATATACAATATTTTATATATTGCATCCAATAGCCGGACATTTGTTTAAAAATAGTATACATGGCAGGGTTTTTGCACAAGTTATCCACAATTAAGTAAACTCCTAATAATATAATATGTTGTAAAAAAACAAGATTATAAAATTATATAATGATGATGTTTACTTAACATAATTGGCTCAATCAAATAATTATTTATATTATAAGGAATTATAAAAACAGGGTATTATATTGAATATTAGTGATTTTATATATTGTTATATTCAAAATTCACTATGTTATTCCAGTAAACTTATTAACAAGTTATTAACAGTAAGTTTTTATTAAGAATAGAAGCTAAACTTTTCTAAAATAATTTGCTTAAGTTTTTAGAAATATTAAAAATCTTTGGGATTACCCCCGAATAAGCTCATAGAGCGATAGATTTCACTCTACAAAAGGATGTGTGGATAAAATTATGCGGGGTACAATGACGGCTTCGCCTATCCCAAATGGCACTATGGAACGAAAGTAAAACTGGGAATAAATCTTTGGGATACGATTTCATCTATCCCAAATGGCACTATGGAATGAAGGTAAATGTGTAGACAAATCTTTGGGATTACCCCGAATAAGCTCATAGAGCGATAGATTTCACTCTACAAAAGGATGTGTGGATAAAATTATGCGGGGTACAATGACGGCTTCGCCTATCCGAGGAAAACCTGGCCATTATTATCAATCGCAAGGATTGTTTTACATTCAGAACATCTGAATCTGCCAGCTTTAGTTGCTTTAAGTTTTTTTGAACAGATAGGACATTTGAATATTTTAGGAAATAATTCTGATGTTTTTTGGACATTTCCTTTATTAAAAAACTCAATTGCATCGTCAAAAGAGTCTTTGATATTAAAAAATTGAGAAAATCCAAGCAATTGGAAAACTTCGTAAACTTTTGGCTGTATTTCCAGGAGAACAATATCTCCGCCTCTTGGTTTTAGTGTTTTAAGAAATGCTGTAAAAGAACCAATACCAGTACTTGATACATAATTAAGGCCATTACAGTTAAAAATCAGCTTTGTAAATCCTGTATCAACAGCTTTGGCAATTCTTTTTTGAAATGAATTTGAGTTATATGTATCTATATAGCCTGTAAGGTATATTACAAGCCCCTT
>WRCW01000097.1 GCA_009783755.1 Spirochaetaceae bacterium | reverse complement strand
TGTGGGCTACAATAGGGTTGGGGCAGCTAATAATAGTTAATGAGATGAGTATAATTAATAGTGATAAGAATAGTATTTTTCTTATAATTATATCCCTAATATCACTATATTATATCATTATTTTCTATATTTTAAATATATATTATTAAGTTCTTCTTGTGTTATTTTATATTTTTTTGTAATTGATTTTGCTGCTTCTTTTTCTGCTTTTTCAATATCTTCATGTGTGTATGCTTTTTTTAGCAAAGAGTCCAATAATTTATTATGTTTTGCATAAATAATTGCTTCTTTTTTTGTTAAAGCATTATCCCAGTCTGGTTCTCTTAAATAATTGACCATTTTTAGAGAACTATAGTCGCCTGTTTTTACTGTGGCTGCATCTGACCACTTACCATTAGGTGCAAATTCAACTCTGCCAAATCTGAATCCATGACCAAGAAGTACAGAATAATCATTAAAGCCTACAGCAAGAGCATTGAAAGGGTTTTCTTTTTTAGCGAATTCTAAAATTCTTAAAGAGATCTGTTCCATATCTTTTTTTGTTGTTCCAGGATAAATTACGAGATGGTAGGTAAACCGCCTTGCTTTACCTTGTAGCGAGTTATCAATACGCATGATCGTATATTGCAAATTATCTTTGCTGTAAATATTGGTTGGGGAAAAAATAAGTATTAAAATAATAAATATAAACAAAATAATTTTTGTGCTTTTAAACAATCTAATTTCCTTTATATGATCATCATTTTTTTATAAGCTTCACTGTCTCGCAGAGCTCGATTTTGGATAATATAATCTTTTGCTGTTTTACCTTCTGCATCTTTGATATTTGGATCAGCTTTGCACTCAAGAAGATAGATGATAAGGTCTGAACTATTGGATAATATGCATGCTACCATAAGAGGAGTAATGCCATCTACATCTTGCTTATTGATATTTGTCCCTTTTTGAATAAATTCCTGTATGATTTCAAAATCAAAGTTTTCTGCGATCGCATACATTAGGGGAGTTGCTCCATAGTTATCCGGAATATCAACATCTGCTCCTGCATCCAGCAATAATTTTATAATATCATTACTGTTTTCTTTTTTTCTTCCTGTTGCATATATTAAAGGAGTTTGATTATCTTCATTGACAATATTTACATCTGCACCATGTTTAATCAAAACATTTACTGATTTAGTTGTATTATTTAAAATCGCATAAAATAAGGGAGTTATACCTATATTGTTTTTTGAATTAATATTTGCGCCCAGGTTGATCAGTAATTCAACTATTTTTTCATTTTTGTTTATTTCAGATGCATAGGCTAAAGGAGTTTGTCCTGATGAATTTTTATATTCTAAATCAGCTCCGGATTTTACAAGAAGTTTTATTGTGTCGAGAATATCATCACGTCTGATCTCAACTGCATAAAATAACGGTGTCCAATTTTTGGAATTAACTACATTAGGATCTGCTCCTGACTTTAAAAGAAGTTTAGGAATATCTTTATCTTTATTTAAAAAAGAAAACATCAAAGGGGTAGAGTCACTATCATTTTTTTCATTAACATCTGCTCCAGCTGTAATTGCATTTTTTATTTCTTTATAAGTTCCTGATTGTATGATATCAAATAAAGAGATATCTGTTTTGATATTAGTTGTTTGGCATGATAATAAAACAAATGCCAATATTATTTGTATACTTATGATTTTAAACATGTATTTATCCTTTATTGATATTCGCTGACTAACTCTGCAAGAGGATAATAGTGCTTTAATATCTCGGAAGATGAAAATCCATTGTGTGCCATCCCTGCTGCTCCTGTCTGGCACATACCAACACCATGGCCCCATCCTCCGCCTGCAAAAATAAAATATTCAGGAATACCATTTTCTCCCAATTTAGGCATTATTATAAAAAGATTACTTCGTAGTCCGCCCAGGCTGCTTCTAATTGAATCATTGCTTATTACTTCATTTTTCTTTGTTGCTTTTACAAGAACTTTTTCAACTCTGCCGCTGTTACCGCGACCCAATGTTGTAATGCTGGTAATGGTTCCTATATCTTTTCCTATTCTTGCTTCAATTTCTTCTCTGGGAACAATGAGTCGCCATCTGTACGATGATCGGAAAAAATACTTGGGAACAGAACTGTAAGTAAGAGGTTCAGACAAAATCCATCTTGTAAGTTCATCCGGCGAAGGGGGATCTGTTTCAAATACAAGCTGTGGATCTGTTACTCCAATAATTGGAGCATTCATATTCCATACGCTTCTTGCAGACTCTGTTCTTCCAGCAGAATTGGCAGAATAAAATGTACTAACATATTTATTATCATATTTTAAAACAAGTCCTCTTGTTTTCTCAACAGCTTTGGTTGTCTTTTCTGTTTCACCAGTATATCCTCTGTAAAAAGCTGATATTATTGACCCGGAAACATCATAACCTTTGGCTTTAAATCTTCCCATATTGGCAAGAGTGTATGATCGTGCTGCTATAGCCTGGGCTGCAATCGCTTCATCCGGCCATGTAGAAGGCATTTCAGAAGGTACAACTGAGTATAGATATTCTTCAAGAGGAAGTATATTGATGATCGTTATCCCTGAACCTGAAACAGGAATAAATAAAAGTCTTCCTCTATATGCCCTGTCTTCCTGACCAGCTGTCTGGTATCCAGTGCTATGTGAAACATTAAAAATAATTGTGGTTGTTTTTTCAGAATCAAATGAAATAGTAAATCTATCATTTAGCTTTGCAATATTTTTTTCATTTTTATCATTGATTTCAACAATATTATTTTTATATTTTAATTTTAAAATACTATCTTTTCCTCCGCTTACGATCGTGTTTTCTGAATTATCCTTTATAAAAAAGTTGCCACCTGTTTTTAGAAAAAATTCAGCGAGATTTTCTCCAAGTCCAACTCTTACTTCAGGCATTACAGAAGGATTTACAGTAAATGTCTTTGCAACAGGAGCAGTTAATATTTCTCTTTTTTTCTTTTCTTCTTCTTTTCTTTGTTCAACAATAGAAGGATATTTATTTTCAAATTCCAAAATATATTTTTTAGTCTCCTTATCCCACGGTCTTATAGCAGATGTTCTTTTTAATGCTGAATAACCTTCATCAAGTTTTCCCAAAGCAATCAATGATTTAGCAAGAAAAAATCTTCCTTGAGTAAGATTAAAATCCAGTCTGAGAGCTTCGGAGAACTGCTTTTCAGCTGCACTAAAATTCCCTTTATTATAATAGATTTCTCCAAGCATAAGGTGAGCTACAGGGAAGTATTTTCTTATTTCTATAGCAGCTATAAAAGACTCACTAGCCTTGTCGGTTATTCCAAGGTTTTTATATGCCCAGCCAGTGAAAAAAAGATTTTCTGATTTTATATCATTTTGTATCTGGTTCAGAAGAAAACTATCATAAGTATTATTGGAATATATGGTAGCTTCATTTAAATATTTTTCATAATTACCAATCAAAAAAAATGGAATAGATTTATCTTCCCACAAAGCTCCGGCAAGAAGAGGATTTTCGTTAGGTAAGAGAGGATCATAAACAATATTATATTTTGATAAAACAATTGCAGCTTCTTCATATTCGCCGGTTTCTTCAAGAAGTCTTACAAGGCTTAAAAATGCTTTTCTGTTCTTAGGTTCTTTTTCCAGTATGTTTTTAAATAATTTTATCGATAATTCTATATTGCCCTTATAGTAGGTCATTATAGCATTCATCATTTTATCCTGATCATCATGGATATTTAACAAATTATTTTTAGTATTTTTATTCTCTGTTGTTTCACACCCGGAAAAACCAGCCAGTATCAGTATGGAAAAAGATATAAAAAACATTGCAATTATATTTATTGGATATTTTTTTATTTTTAAACTAGATATATAATTTTTATTGGATATCATATAAGCTGATTATAACATCAAAATTATTTTAATCAACAACCTCCTCAGAAAGAGGGAGGTATGTTATGCAAACTATATAAGGATAAATATGAATAAAAAGCATAAAATACTTGTTATTGAAGACGAAGATGATATCAGAGAGCTTATTGCTTTTAATCTTGAGCTAAATAATATGAATGTTTTAAAAGCAAAAGATGGTGAGCAAGGAATAAAGATTTCAGAAAAAGAACATCCTGATATTATTATTTTGGATCTAATGTTACCGGGTATAGATGGTTTTGAAGTCTGCAGATATCTTAAAAAAAATAAAGCAACAAGAGATATAATAATAATTATGCTTACTGCAAGGGCAGAGGACCCGGATGTTGTAACAGGACTTGAGATAGGAGCTGATGATTATATTACAAAGCCTTTTAGCCCCAGGATTCTTATTGCAAGGATCAATGCTACTCTCAGACGAAAAAATGAGATAGGACGTGACCAACCTGCTCCCATGCAGGTAAAAGTCCACGATATAACAATAGATATTCCAAGACATGAAGTTTATGTAAAAGATGAATTTATAAACCTTTCTGTAACAGAATTTGAGATATTAAAATTTCTTGCTTCAAATCCAGGGTGGGTTTTTTCCAGAAATCAGATCATTAATTCTGTCAAAGGGGCAAATTCTCCAATAACTTTGCGCTCTGTTGATGTTCAAATACTTGGACTCAGAAAAAAGCTGGGAAGTCAGGGAAGATTCATAGAAACAATAAGAGGTGTTGGATACAGGCTGCAGTCAGAGTAAACCAAAATGAAAAAAAGAACTTTATTTTTCCAGTTTTTCAGCATTCAATTTATTCTTGTTTTTGTGTCTATTTTTATGACAAGCTTTTTTTCTACAAAAACACTTATAGATTATATCAATACAAATACAGAAGCAGAACAGGAAGCTTTTTGCAGACTTATTATAAATATGCTTCCTGAAAAAGATTTTGTATCTATATATGATGCGCAGGATTTTGCAATCAGAGCATCCAGCGGTACAAGTATGAGATTAACTCTTATTCAGTATTCAGGAAAAGTAATTGCAGATTCTCATAACAACCCATCTGCTATGGAAAATCATCTGGACAGAATAGAAGTGCAGGAGGCTTTAAAAGGCTCAATAGGTAAAACAATACGATATAGTACAACAATGGGAGAAGAAATGCTTTATACTGCTATACGTGTACCTGCGAAAAATCTAATAGCAAGAACATCAATTTCAGTAGAAGGGATAAAAAAGCAATTTGAATATATTTACAGGCATCTTGCATTGTTTATTTGTATAATTCTTACTTTTGCATCTCTTATTGCATACCTGATTGCAAAATATATAAGTAATATAATTAACTCTATAAAAAATGTTGCTGAACATTATGCTGCAGGAGATTTTGCAGTTTCTTTAAAAGAAACAAAGAGTCCTGAACTTCTTGAGCTTGGAAAATCAATTAACTCAATGGGAAACCAGCTTAAAGATAAAATAAATACAATTACATCACAAAAAAATGAACTTCAGGCAATGCTTAATAATATGGTCGATCCTGTAATTCTTTTTGATGAAGATATGAATGTTTTGGAAATCAATCCTGCTGCAATAGATATAATCAAATCTCAGAAAGAAGAAAAAACAAATAGGCTTCAGAATATGCTTAATATCAATAATGATGATGAGCTGATGAAAATCATTAAAAGAGGAATAGATACACGAAAGTATCAGGAAGAGGTTGTCTGTGTTAATGCAAAAGAAGAACTTTATTATCTTGTCCATGTTTCTCCAGTTGAAAGGTATGGAGATGAAAAGAGCAGGGCATTGCTTGTAATGAATGATATTTCAGAAATTAAGCGGCTTGAAAAAATGAGAAAAGAGTTTGCTGCAGATGTATCACATGAATTAAAAACTCCTGTTACATCAATAATAGGGTATGTTGAAACTTTAATGGCAGATCAAAATCTTGATAAAGATAATGTAAGAAAGTTTCTTTCTGTAATAAGCAGGCAATCTGTAAGGCTTGGAAAAATAATCGAAGATCTTCTTACACTTTCAAGCCTTGATAATAAACCTGCTAATTTTGAAAAAGAGATAATTCCTGTACCATATCTTATAGGAAGTTCAGTATCTGCATGTTCATATATTGCTGAACAGAGAAATATAAAAATTACTACTGAATGTTATGAAAATCTTGAATTATATGCTCATCCTGTACTTGCTGAACAGGCTGTATCAAACCTTATAGATAATGCTGTGAAGTATAGCAACTATGGCAGTGTCGTAAAAGTTGAAGCTATTGCATTTGAAGACTATATAGTAATAACTGTTTCAGATAAAGGACCTGGAATACCTGAAAAAAGTCTTGATAGAATATTTGAAAGATTTTACCGTGTAGATAAATCTCGCAGCCGTGAACTTGGCGGTACAGGACTTGGTCTGGCTATAGTAAAAAATATTGCAAGAATGCATGATGGTAAAGTAACTGTTGAATCTAAATTAGGTTCAGGCTCAATCTTCAATATTTATTTTAAAAATATAAAATAATACTAAAGTAAGGAAATAATCAAATGAAGAATAAACTTAGAAGCAGTTTCATGATGCAAGAGAGACGCATGGCTGGAGCCAGAAGTTTATGGCGGGCTAATGGGATGAAAGAGAACCAGATGGGAAAACCCATTATTGGTATAGCAAACTCTTTTACACAAATGGTTCCCGGGCATGTTCATCTTCATAATGCAGGACAATATGTTAAACAAGTTATAGAAGAGCAGGGGTGTTTTGCTGCAGAATTTAATACAATAGCAATTGATGATGGGATAGCTATGGGCCATAGCGGAATGTTATATTCCCTCCCTTCAAGAGAATTGATTGCAGATAGTGTTGAATATATGTGCAATGCTCATGCAGTTGATGCGCTCGTATGTATAAGTAATTGCGATAAAATAACTCCGGGAATGCTCATGGCAGCAATGAGGCTTAATATCCCTGCAATATTTATTTCCGGCGGCTCTATGGAAGCAGGGAAATTTAAAAATAATAAAGTTGACCTCATAGATACAATGATCATGAGCGCAGATAAAACCATTTCAGACAGCGACATCTCTGAACTCGAAAAAAGCGCTTGCCCGACTTGCGGAAGCTGTTCCGGTATGTTTACTGCAAATTCAATGAACTGCCTTACAGAAGCTCTTGGAGTTGCGCTTCCGGGCAACGGAACTATTTTGGCAACTCATTCAAAGAGAAAAGATCTTTTTGGAAAAGCTGCAATGCTTATAGTTGAAAATGCAAAAAAATATTATGAAAATGGAGATGATTCTGTACTTCCCCGTTCAATTGCAACCAGAGAAGCTTTTATAAACTCAATGACCTTGGATATTGCCATGGGCGGCTCCACAAATACAGTGCTCCACCTTCTTGCAATTGCCCAGGAAGCAAAGGTTGATTTTTCCATGCGCGATATTGATATGCTTTCAAGAAAAGTTCCGTGTATTTCAAAAGTTGCTCCCAGCTCACATTTCCATATGGAAGATGTAAACCGGGCAGGTGGGATAATGAGGATTATGGGTGAGCTTGCAAGAGCTGATCTTATCGATAAATCTGTTAAGCGAGTGGATAATATATCGCTTGAAAAAACACTTGATGATTATGATATTTCCGGAGACAAAGCAATCAAAGAAGCTTTTGACAATGCAAAGGCAGCTCCCGGAGGGAAATTTAATCTTTTATTCGCATCTCAAAATGCACAGTATGATTCTCTTGATCTTGATCATAAAAACGGATGTATAAGAAGCATTGCAAACTGTTATTATAAGGATGGTGGACTTGCTGTACTTTTTGGAAATATTGCAGAAAAAGGG
>WRCW01000096.1 GCA_009783755.1 Spirochaetaceae bacterium | reverse complement strand
AAACAGGTGAGTCTAAGAGAGAGAGAGAGAGAGAGAGAGAGAGAGAGAGAGAGAGCAATTTTTGTGCCAAGTTAGGTAAATTCAAAAAAAAAGTAATAAAATGCGTACTCATGTAAGAATATTACTTTACTTTTATATTTACTACAAGAATATTTTTACTGTATTGATTCTGCTCTCATTGCTTACACGAGAATCCCAATAAGCATCAATCAAGCAAAAGTGTAAAACCAACCCACCAACATATTGACTTGGTTGTAAATGTTGGCTTGGGATAGAGTTCAATACCCGGAGCTACCATAGCAAAAAACTGCAAAAAATTATCTATAAAAGAAACCTCAGCAGAAATAGGTATATTCATGCCACCCATAAAATTATCATCTTTTTTATCTTCGCTAAAAAAAACTTTACCAAACAATCCTAAACCAAGAGAGCCGCTGAATATACTATTAAAAGGTCTTGAATTAATGAGCATATATGAGCCATTAAGGAAAAAATACTCTTTTCCATCTGTAAAATCATATCCAACTTTTATATCATAAGGGCCAGAACGAAAAATAAGAACCGTATTGGGCATACCCAAGCCTAAACCAAGCCTTGTTTCGCCCCATGGCCCTGCAAAAATATTGGATTGCGGTATGATAATGGAAGATAATAAAACAAATAATGCAATAACTATTTTTTTATTCATTTTTATGAAAAACTCCTGTCTTAAAAAGTGGATACCTATAGTTTATAATCGTCCAAAAACTATCAATCCAAAAGCTTTTCCTTTTTAAGAATAGTGGAAATCGATCTTAACATTTCCTTTGGAAGCTTTTCCATTAAAAGAGAGGCTTTTTCTTTATCAGAAAACCCTTCTGCTATTGCCTGACTAAGAAAGGAAATCCCTTTATCTCTATCTTCTATTGCCGTAAGATATATAAAAGAGATCTGGAATAATATATCTTTGTCCTTTTCATCATTTAATATCTGATTTCCTATATCAATAGCAGAAGAATATGCCTGAATTTGAATATAGGAATCAAACAGCATTTTGAGATTCCCTATATTTTCAGGATCATTTTCCTGTGTATATTTAAGATAATCTATAGACTGATAATACTCACCGGCATTGTAATAGATTTCTCCAATTTTAGAATTTATTCTTTTAAGAATCTTATCATCGTCTATTTTTTTTGTTTTAAGAATTTCAAGTTTTTCAAGAGCATCTGTATATGAACCTTCTTCAACTTTAATAACTGCGCTATTAAAAAGAGCTTCAACATTGCCGGAATCTATTCTAAGAATCAAATTATATAATTCATAGGCTTTTTCAGTATCGCCAAATCTATAAATACAATATGCCTTTGCAGATAGGAGTATAACATTTTTAGGTTCTTTCTTGAGCATTTTATCAAGAATGGCTATTGCATCTGTAAATTTATTTGCTTCTATATAGGATTTTGCCAGATTGAAAGAAGCAATTTTCATTTTTTTATCATAACTAAGCGCTTTTAAATATGCGTCTGATGCTTTATCATTTTGACCAAGATCAAAATATGCATTGCCAAGATTATAATAGAGTTTTGATGCCTCTTTTCTTGAAAGTCCTCCTGCGCAACTGCAAAAGGTAAACAAGATAAGGAGTAAAATAAATATTAGATTACAAGATCTGCCAGTCATAGTCTTTATCATCTTTTTAATGGATAATATATATAATAGCAATTCTTATAATTTTTTAAAAGTAGTATATTTATCTAAACAAATGCGCCAAAAAGAAATGTTTTGGACTTTTAATTAAAAAAAAAGTATATTCTGGGTAAGCATTAAAAACATTAAAATAAGTCCTTTTTATGTAATATTTTTCTGATTTAACAATATTTTTTGGAGTGCAATTATGAAAAATAGCAAATTGATAATGATTTTAGCCATTGTCATGATTCTGCTTTTTCCATCATGTAAAAAAGAATGGAAGTTCGGAATGCCCATGGCAAAAGAAAAAATCAGAATAGGTGTAATCCACATCACCGATCCTTTCCATGAAAGTTCCGGTTATTCTTATGCTCATCAAATGGGTATAGAAAAAATGAAACAAAACCTGGATATTAAGGATGAACAAGTTCTCTACAGAGTTAATGTGGCTGATCAGGAGCATCTCTATATTGAAAGCCGCATGAGAGAGCTTATTGCCCATGGTGCAAACATCATTATCGCCACTAGCTGGGGATATATGGACACTTGTGAAAAATTGGCACAGGAATATCCTTCAATTATCTTTGCCCATGCTACAGGTTATAAGTATAATGATACTAATTTTACAAACTTTTTTGGCAGGGTTTATCAAGCGCGCTATCTTTCAGGTATTGTTGCAGGATCGCAGACAAAAACAAACAAGATCGGCTTTGTAGCTGCATGGGGAAAAGATAACAGCGAGGTAACAGGTGGTCTCAATGCTTTTGCCATGGGAGTAGAAAGAGCAAACCCCGAGGCAAAAGTATATGTAAAAGTTACCCATTCATGGTTTGACCCCATGGGAGAAGCAGCTGCAGCCCGTGCTCTTATTGCAGCAGGTTGTGATGTTATTTCGCAGCACTGCGATACTGCTACTCCTCAGATAGAAGCACAAAGAGCAGGTGTATGGGGCATTGGATACAATACAGATATGAGCACAGAAGCTCCATCGGCAGTAATTACTTCGGTACTCTGGCACTGGGGTGCTTATTATACTAGCCTGGTACAAAGCGTTATCAATGGTACATTTACCACTACGCCATGGTTTGGCTCTCTGAAAGATGGTATCGTAAATCTTGCTCCTTTAAATAAAAACATAAACTGGGATCCAAAAACCATTCGCATAATTGAAGAAGAACAACTGCGTATCGAATCCGGAGCCTATAATGTATTTAATGGAGTTATAAAAACAAATGATGGCAAGAGTATTGGCAGAGAAGGAGCAGTTCTCTCTGACGATGAAATCCGCAATAAAATAAACTGGTATTATCGCACAGTAAGTGAATTATAATACTCTGTATTATTCAAATATTGCGGTAGTGAGATAATCGGAGATATATCGGAGATATATTGATGGAGTTAATAAAAATCAAATCGATAAAAATGCTCCGGCATAATTATCGTGAAGTAGTTTTTGTATTTTTAGCCTTTACATTGATGGCTGCAGCTGCTTATTTCTCTGTTGGGCAAATTCTTCGTGGTCGCCTTTTAGACAGAGCAGAAGAAATGATCTATACAGCTGAAGCAAATGTAAGAGCCGGGTTTTCCGAAGCAGAAACAATTCTTCTTAATGCCTCCATTTTTGTCCAGAGTATGATTGAACAAGGCGCTTCTAAACAGGAAATACTGGATTATCTTATCTCTACAACTCAATGGATGAGGCAGCGTGATAAGGGGCTACTGAAATATTATGGTATTTTTGGATATATTTATGGAGATTTTCTGGACAGTGCGGGACTCAATCCTGGTAACGACTTTATCCCTCAGACACGTCCATGGTATCAGACTGCAGTACGTAGCGGTATTGTAGTAGGTTATACGACACCATACATAGACTGGCGTACCAATGACACTATAGTTTCTGCAGTACAGAATATTTTTGATAACGACGGACGAATCATTGGAATACTGGCGATCGATGTTGAAATCAGTTGGCTTACAGAATATATAAATTCTCTTAAAATGGCCTCAGGCGGGTATGGCATTCTGGTCAATCAAAACATGACCATTATGTCTCATCCTAATCATGCATACATAGGTTTTCAGCTTCAGGATCTGGGCAGCTCATATAATGAAATCGCAAGAACACTGTTGCGTGGTGATGATCTGTTTGCCCGCAAGGCAACGGATTCAATATACAGGTCTACAATTGTTTTTTTTACCCGTATTTTTAATAGCTGGTATGTTGGAATTGTAACGCCATATCATCAGTTTTATAAAGATCTCTATACATCTGCTGCGATATTGATTATTCTTGGACTTGTTCTTTCTCTCTTGCTCTCTTATATGCTATTGAGTATCTCTGCTGCAAAAATGCGTGCTGATGAGGAAAACAAATATAAAACATCGTTCCTTGCCAGAATGAGTCATGAGATTCGTACTCCGATGAATGCCATAACCGGCATGGCTGAGCTGCTATTGCGCGGGGAGCTCTCCAAGGAAGCACGGAGTTATGCAGAAGATATCAAACATGCAGGAACAAACCTGATTTCCATTATCAATGATATTTTGGATATTTCTAAAATTGAGGCAGGTAAGCTGGAAATCATTCCATCCAAATATTCATTTTCATCCATGATAAATGATATAATAAATATTATCCGTATGCGCTTGGCAGAAAAACCAATCCAATTTAGTGCTAACATTGATGAGAATATTCCTGACAGCCTCATTGGAGATCAAGTCAAGTTCCAGCAGATATTCCTTAACATCCTGTCAAATGCAGCAAAGTATACAGCGCAAGGTTATATTGATCTTGTTGTTAAAGCAGAAAAAAGAGTTGATAAACAGATCTGGCTCAAGATCACTGTAAGAGATACAGGTAAAGGAATCAAACCAGAGGATCAGGTTAAACTTTTTGGAGACTTTATTCAGCTGGAGGCAAATAAAAACCTTGGTATTGAAGGGACAGGTCTTGGGCTTGCTATTACAAAGCGTCTTTGTCTTGCAATGGGCGGGGACATTAGTGTGGAAAGCAAGTATGGCAAAGGGAGTACTTTCACAGTGATCATTCCACAGGGTATTGAGTCCGAAGTAAAGTTTGCATTGGCAAATGATCAGGAAAAAAATAGTGACAGTTCTGGCATGGTCAACTTTACTACTCCGCATGCACGATTTCTTATTGTGGATGATATAATCACTAACCTGAAAGTAGCAGAAGGGTTGCTATTGCCATATCTGGCAACGATAGATACTTCCCAGAGTGGTGCAAAAGCCATAGAACTTATAAAAAAGCATGAGTATGATCTTGTGTTTATGGATCACATGATGCCGGAGATGGACGGTGTAGAGACGACCAGACTTATACGTGAATGGGAAAAAGAACAAGAAAACAACACTAAAACGCGCAAGCAGGCAAATGAAAAGAATCTTGATTTTCAACACCGCAGGCAAATACCAATAGTCGCTCTAACTGCAAATGCTGTTTCAGGAATGAGGGAAATGTTTATTGAAAAAGGGTTCAGTGATTTTCTTGCAAAACCCATAGATGTTCCTAAATTTGATGAAATTATTGAGCGCTGGATACCAAAAGAAAAAAAACAACAAATAGTAAATGATGAGACTGAAACCAATTCTGCAAATATTCCCAATCCCAAAGATTTAAAGTAAAGTGTTGAAGTAGAACACAATAACTTGCTAACCTGAATAATTAAGGAGATAACAAGTGTCTTTAAATAAAATAAAACTTTTTATTGTCAATATTGGCACGTCGGGGAAATACACAAAGGAAGAGTCATTCAGTACATCTGATTACCTCATAAAGTATGTATTGATGAATTTCATAATAATTTTTGGTATCATTGTTCTTGCATTATTTGCAGTGGTCAACTTTAGAAATAAAATATATGCCGATGCAACAGTCTGTGTTTTTATGGCACTGGTCGGTACTGTGTGCTTTTTTATCTCCAGGGCAAAGGTACGCCAGATTGTTCCATCATTGATAATGATGACTTTTTATGGACTGCTCTGTGTTATGCTTATCTGGATCGGGGAAGCTCAGGGAGCAAATTTCCTTTTCATGTATGTATACCCTTTGCTTACAATCATGATGCTTGGGATGCGTAATGGTGTAATTATTTCAATGCTTTTACTTTGTATAGTGTCCATTGAAATGTTTATTCCAGGTCTTTCACTTTTTAGCTATGATTTTGATATTTCAATCCGTATGCTTACCTCATATATTCTTGTTTTATCTGCAATGATTGTAGTAGAAACTACACGAAAAACCAAAGACAGACTAATAGAGACCCAGACAAAACGGCTGCACGAGCTCAAAGAAGAAGCAGACAAGGCAAACCGCACTAAAAGCAATTTTCTTGCCAACATGAGCCATGAGATACGTACACCAATGAATGCCATTACCGGGATGGCAGAACTGCTCTTGCGAAAAGATCTTCCGGAAGATGCCAGAGCAGAGGTGCAGGATATCAAACAGGCAGGAGCAAATCTTATTTCCATTATAAACGATATTCTGGATTTTTCAAAAATTGAAGCTGGCAAGCTGGAAATAATTCCTGTAAAATATCTGCTTGCTTCTTTGGTCAATGACACAGTCAACATTATCCGTATGCGGCTCATGGGAAGACCAATCCGCTTTTTTACAAACATCGATGGAAGTATTCCAAACGCTCTTTTTGGAGATGAGGTGCGGATGCACCAGATTATCCTCAACATCCTTTCCAATGCAGTAAAATATACAATACAGGGATATGTTAGCATGAGCATTACTATAGACAAGCAGGAAGAAGATAAGATATGGCTTAAAATAGTAATAAGCGATAGTGGACGAGGCATTAAACCTGAGGATACTGAAAAACTCTTTGGTGATTTTGTGCAGGTAGATACAAAAAAGAACAGGAGCATTGAAGGGACAGGATTGGGTCTCGCTATTACTAAAAGACTCTGCCTTGCCATGGGTGGGGATATCAAAGTGCAAAGTGAATATGGCATAGGGAGTACATTCACAACAATCATTCCACAAGGTTTCATCCATGGCGCAGCTTTTGCCGAGGTTGATGAAGCAGAAAAAAAGAAAGTACTGGTCTATGAAGGCCGTGTTATCTATGCAAAATCTGTATGCTGGTCTCTTTCAAACATGGGTGTCCCTTATAAAATGGTAACAAATCTGGATGATTTTAAAAAAGCTTTGCAGCAGGAAGAATGGTTCTTTGTGTTTTCTGGTTATGGTCTCTATAATAAAATTAAACCGCTAATGGAACTACCCATCTCATTCTTTCCCGGAGGGAAGAAGCCATCCCTTGCACTCATGGTTGAATGGGAAAATGAAGCTTACATTCCAAATGTTCGCTTTGTCTCCTTGCCAATACAGTCTCTCTCTATAGCTAATGTTCTTAACGGAAAAGCAGATATCCGAAATTATTTTAATACTACTGGATCAATCAACTTAATCCAGTATAGCTACCCAAGCGCACGACTTTTAATAGTGGATGATATTGCCACAAATCTAAAGGTTGCTGAAGGGTTGCTGGCTCCATACCAAGTCACAATTGATACATGTCTCAGCGGCGCTGAATCCATAGAGCTGGTAAAGAGCAAGAATTACGATATCGTGTTTATGGATCACATGATGCCAGATATAGATGGCGTTGAAGCTACCAATCTGATTCGAAAATGGGAAAGAGATCAAATAGCAATGAGCGATAAACAATCAGAAGGGAATAAAAAGCAAGTTCCCATAGTAGCACTAACAGCTAACGCAGTATCTGAAATGCAGGAAATGTTTATGAAAAATGGATTTGACGATTTTCTTGCAAAACCAATAGATGTTTCTAAATTGGATGAGATCCTTAATCGCTGGATATCGAAAGAAAAGCGGGAGTTAAAAGCCAGGATTGGAGGAGATTCTTCCATATCCAATTCTTACCCCTCCCCTCATTCTTCATCTTTGAATATTCCAGGAGTGAATATTCAGCATGGCATTGCCATGACTGGAGGCAAATTAGCAGCTTATTGTCAAGTTATGGAAACCTTCCGTAAAGATGCACAGCAACGTCTAGCCATGTTAAAAAAAATACCGGAAGCAGATTCACTTTTGGTTTTT
>WRCW01000095.1 GCA_009783755.1 Spirochaetaceae bacterium | reverse complement strand
CTTTTGCAGTAAATTTTGTTGCATAAATGGTTTTTATAAAATCTCCATTGCTGTTTTCGATCCATATAGCAAATTGATTACTACTGAATCCGCTTTGTTTTGTATAAGGAAAAGATATTTCTACAATTCCTGATTTTTTATCTTGTGCAAAACATAATGAAGCAGTAAAAATTATTAATAAAATCATTACAAAAAGTTTTAATTTAGTCATTTTTTTCTCCTTTTTTTGCATTGATACTGTGTCTACATTATATTATAGACTGATCCTATTTAATATTATATATCAATTTTGCTTCTTTATTTTCGTTATCTACAGTATTTAATATAAGATTATTATCTTTTATATCCCATGAAGTTGTCTTCTGGAGTAGCTGAAAATATTCATCTTCCTGCAATAATAAATTATTTGTATTTGTTAGAAGCGCCATTCGTGTTGAAACTATTGGTGGAAATGATAATTTTCTATTATCCTGATTTGTTATTTGACCTGAGTAATTATTTGGGAAACCTTTGCCAGATATATTTTTATCCTTAAAAATAAGAGTAAACATGTTCTCCTGTTGTATTGTATTCATTTGATCCCTGTTCAATTCAATATTCTTTCCAGTCTTTTTTACTTTAATTAATTGCCATGTTTTTCCCTGAAGAATACTTAAATCCATTTTTTCACCTTTTTTATCATTAGACTTTGTATTGCAAAAAGAAGAACAAGATGTTAGTAAAATAACTAATATAGCAATAGTCACCAGAAACATTCTTTTAATTTTCATATAAATATTCCTTATTATTTATTGTTATTTATTATTACATTAGGATCAAATGCATCCTTTCCTATCTGAGCAGCAGAATTAGGAATGACAACACTTGTAAGTTGATTTCCACTAAAAGCCTCTTCTCCAATATGGACAACAGCGTGAGAAATGACAATCCCATTAATTTGATTATTAAAAAAAGCCTTATCTCCAATATGAGCAAGAAAAAATGGAGTTACAAGATTTTTTAGTTTATTTTCAAGAAATGCCGAATTGCCAATATAAGTAAGAGATCTTGGCAATAATACTCCTGTAAGTTCATTAAAAGCAAATGCATTATCACCTATATGAGTAAGTGTTTTGGGGATGGATATGCTTGTAAGCTGTTTTTCTGCAAATGCATTATTTCCAATCGCAATAACATCCATACGATTTATTTCTTTAGGTATGACCACTTTTTTAGATTCCCCTATATAATCTGTTATTATTACTTGTCCTGATGATATTTCATATTTAAAATCAGCTATTGTTTTTTTTGTTTGTCGGATGCTGCAAGAAGTAAAGCAGAGAGAGACTAAAAGCAAAATCAGTAAAAATTTCTTAATCACTATAAAGCTCCTGGATAGAATATATAATATATTTTTTTTAGCTAATAGTCACTAGATCAATTTTATTATACTTCATTTTTCTGCTAAAGGGTCATATACCCATAAACTTTAGCTGTTTTTAATAACCTTGACTGATTGGAAAAAAATTGAGATATTTAAATATATTATTTAAAGGAGTTTTAAATTGATTGAAAAATCAGGTTATTTATCACAGGAAAGGGCGGTCAAAGAGAGAAGTCTTTTAAGAAATGTATATATGTGGATGACAGCAGGGCTTGCTTTAACTGGTGTTGTTTCTTTATGGATGCTTTCCAGCCCCCAAAGGGTTTATTATCTTTATCAGTCCAAATTGATATGGGTTTTTCTTATCGCTGAATTTATACTGGTATTCTATCTTTCAGCAAGAATAATGACTATGAAGCCTCAAACTGCTGTTTTATCCTTTGCAGTATATTCTGTGCTGAATGGAATAACTTTATCAATCATATTTCTTTTATACACAAGAGCAAGTATTACTTCTACTTTATTTATAACAGCCGGTACTTTTGCAACAATGAGCCTTTATGCTGTAACAACAAAAAGAGATTTATCGAAAATGGGCAGTTACCTGATGATGGGGTTAATAGGCATTATAATAGCTTCTGTTGCTAACTTTTTCTTGAAAAGCCCTACATTATATTGGGTTGTCTCTTATGCAGGAGTTATAATTTTTTGTGGGCTTACTGCTTATGATACTCAAAATATATTAAGAATGAGCAGAGAGTATTCAGGTTCTATTGCTGAAGAAGATTATATAAGGTTTTCCATTATTGGAGCGTTAAAACTTTATCTTGATTTTATTAATATGTTTATTTTCTTTCTTCGAATTTTTGGAAGAAGAAACTAGTATTAACCAGCCAAAACCAAACCGGCTTTGAAAAGCCGGTTTTTTTATTAGGATAGAGGTTTTTCAATGAGAATAACAGGGGGCGTATACTGCAACAGAAGAATCAAATGCCCAAAAGGGGTTATCCGCCCTGCGATGGACAGGATGAGAGAATCTATGTTCTCTATATTAGGGAACCTCTATGGACTCTCGTTTCTTGATCTGTTTAGCGGGTCAGGAATTGTGGGTATCGAAGCTGCATCCAGAGGAGCATCAACTGTTACTTTTGTTGAAAAAGACAGAATAAAAAAAGCTGTTCTATATGATAATATTAAGATTGCAGAAAATTGCAAAACAGAAATATTTATCATGCCTGTTGAAAGATTTGTTTCATTAACTAAAAATAAATTTGATATAATTTTTCTTGATCCTCCGTTCCCTCTTAAAAAAAAGCAAGAACTTCTTGATCTAGTTTCAAAGAAAAATATTTTGAATCCTTCAGGTCTTGTTATAATCCATCACCCTTCAGAAGAGATATGGCAGGATAAAATTGATACTCTTTTACTTGAAGATAAAAGAAAATACGGAAGGTCAATTTTACTTTTTTATCGCTATAATGTTCAGGAAAATAAAGACCCTTAATAAATATATTGAACGAGAATAATTTTTTCGATTAGCTTTCGCGGTACATAGAATTGGGCTAATACCCTTTATTAAGAAGATGATTGACAATTATAATATCTGATTCTGGAAATTGATATTTCGGAAGATCATCCTCATTTGCCCATATATATTCTGTGTGTTCGGTAAGCTCAAGTTTTTCAGACAAAATATCTATTTTAAAAGCAATAAGTTTATATATATTTTCATTATGTTTGAAAACGCCTGAACAAAGTATGTTTTTAACTTTTATATTTACATTAAATTCTTCACGAAATTCTCGTGCAAGACCTTCCTCAGGCAGTTCACCTTTTTCTGTTTTACCGCCAGGGAATTCCCACAACTCACCCAATATTTTCCCTGGTTTTCTTTTTGCAATAAAATATTTATTATTGCATTTAGCAACTCCTGCAGTAGATACAGAGTAAGCCATAATTTTTAAAGAAACAGAACACGTGGAAATAAGAAGTGCAGAAATGCAATTACAACACAAGCAATTCCTATTAGAGATTTATATTTTTCTATAAACAGATCAATTGATCCAAGAGCTCCTTCCAGAACTCCTTTCTTTTCAAAAAGGTATTTACAGAAAAAATATGTTGCTATTGTAAGGCTTGCTGCAGCAGGGAGCAGGTCTCCTATTATATAGAGATCCCCTTCAAAGACACTTATGATTTTAAAAATTCCAGCAACTGCTGCAATTATTGTAAAAATGAGGGTATATGTTTCTGATTTTAAAATCTTATTGCAAAGGTCAAAAGTTGAAAACTTTTTGCTAATAACATCACCTGCTAATAAGAGTCCACCCAGCAAATTAACTAAAACAGATAAAACATAAAATTGAACCATTTATGATATCTCCCTTTAACTAATAATATCTGAATCTTGTTAGGACGTCAAATATTATTTTTCATTCTTTATTTTTGACTTAAGGCTAATAATCTGATCACTATATACAATATTTGCATATAATAATGTATTTCTATGAATTTTATAATTAGTTATAGGTATTGATGTTCTTAAAACCACTTCTTTATCTGAGCTGACAGGCATATTATCAAAAAACTTTTTATAAAAATCGATATTATCAGATAAAGAAATAGTTACATCAAAAGGCAATGGGGCATCTGATATTTTTGAATTCTGCTTTTTACTGATTGTAAGGCTTACAAGAATATTATTATCAAAAATATATCCATTTAAAAGAAAATTATAGTCTGGATTAAAATCTCTATTAGCAGTATATCTGGTGTAAAATGTAATTATAGGGAATAGAATACATATAAGAATAAGATTAATAATAATTATATTAAGAGGTTTAAATCTTAAAAAACCTTTTAACTTTGAGTTATCTTTTGTTGAACCAGAAGGCATCATCGCAAGTCTTTCTTCTCTGTCATAATGGCGCTTTGATCGTTCTTTTTCAAAGTTATTTGACATTGCTTATCCTCCTTTATCTTGTGCTTTTTCGCTACTCATTGTGCTGAATTCTTGGCGTTCCTCGCGCTGATCGCTTGACCGTGTCCCAGGTGGACACGATCCGCCTGTGGCGCAAGGAAAGTCGCTCACAGGCGTCCGTGGTTAGCGCGAGATACTGCCATCCCTGGCAGTATTTTTTATTACTAATGAAATATAGTCAAGAATTTCTTCTGATGTAGAAAATCCTTTATTTTTAAAACACTTTTTTCCAGCTTTGCTGTGAATGACAACTGCGCTTATTGCTGCTTCAAAAGGAGCAACTCCATTAGCTAAAAGGCCTCCAATTATTCCTGCAAGAATATCTCCGCTGCCTGCTGTTGCAAGTCCCGGGGTCATGCTGTCATAAATTGCTATGTTCCCTTTATTATTGCAAATCCATGGAACATGAGATTTTAAAACTGTAATAATTCCTGTTTTTTCTGAAAATTGTTTTATGAATGGTCCTGGATTATCAAGGATTTCTTTTGTATTAACGTTTATCAATTTTGCAAATTCTTTTGGATGCGGAGTTATAATACAGTTTCTATTATTAAATAACATATTTTTATCATTTCTTTTTTTGATAATGGATGAAAGCATTTTTATTGCATCAGCATCTATTACAACAGGCTTATCAGTTGATTCAAGTAAATATTCAAGAAAGTTCTCTTTCTCATTTTCTTTTTCAAAACCCCATCCAGGCCCAAGAATAAAAGAGTCGCTGTTATCAATAATATATTTTGCTGATGATAATGAGAATGTATCAACCATTACAGAAGTTAAAGAACTTGCAAGAGAAGGGTAGATATCTTCATCAGTGAAGAGCGTAACGATTCCTGCAAGGCTTTTTAATGCTGCTTTTGAACATAAAACAGCAGCTCCACTTTTCCCTTTGCTTCCGGCAAAAACAGAAACTTGACCCCGTGAATTTTTATAACACCATGCAGGAGGTAACTTAATATAGTTATTGATAATATTTTTATTTATTAGAGTAATATTTGAATCCGGAGAATCTAGTTGTGAAGAAGGAAATCCTGCATTTACAAGTACAATATTTCCACAATGCTTTCTGGCAGATGGGTAGTAAAGTGATATTTTTGGAAGCCCTATTGTTATGGTCAAATTTGCATTTACAGAAGGATAACTGCTTTTATAATCATCTCCAATTCCACTTGGAACATCTATGGAACATACAAAAGAAGATGATTCATTTATAATAGTGCAAATTTCAGCTTCTATATCTTTAAAGCTCCCTTTTAGCCCAGTTCCTGATATTGCATCAATGATTATACTGCTGTTTTTGATTTGAGAAACAGCTTCTTCTTTTTCTGAATTGAAATTCAAAATCTTTATTCCCAGATTTTTACATAATTTGAAATTGATTTCTGCAGAACTCCCATCGAGTGGGAGATCCATGCTTGTTAGAATAATTGTTGTATTATGTCCTTCAATAAAATGGTGTCTTGCCATTACAAAACCATCTCCGGCATTATTCCCTTTTCCGCAAATAAACACTGTTTTATCAAAGCTATATAGAGGAAAAATATTTTTAACAAGATAGTTATAACAATTGATACCTGCATTTTCCATTAATAGTAATGCCGGATACTCAAGCTCTTTTTGTGTTTTATTGTCAATAAATTGCATTTTTTCTGAGTTTACGATTTTCATTATTTGTCCTGTAAAATAGAATTTGCTTTCCACCAAACTATAGTTGCTTCACTATCTCCTGCCAATAAAGCAGTGATAATCGCTTCATTGCTTATATCAATATTGATATGATGATATTTTTCAAAATCAATATTTATTCTTGATTGACCGCAAGCTTTCCCATCTGTATCAAGAACAAGT
The DNA here is from genome assembly GCA_009783755.1 of Spirochaetaceae bacterium. Classification (GTDB taxonomy): domain Bacteria; phylum Spirochaetota; class Spirochaetia; order CADAEX01; family CADAEX01; genus WQTU01. The sequence goes on along the minus strand of WRCW01000095.1, from coordinate 1,615 downwards.
ATTTGCATTGTTTTATCATTTATGATTGAAGAAAGAAAAAGATATTTATTATTGATAATATCCATAAAAGTATATAATACCGGCAGAGGTTTTTCCATGAAGTTACTCTGGTTTAAAGATACTGTATACATATCAGGAATCTCTATCATATTTGTATATTTTCCTGCTTCAATATCAAAAACATTAATATATGATTTATAAAAATCAGAATCTGTCTGGACCCCTGTTACAGGATCAATTGTTCTTTCGTAATACTGGGTTTTTATATAAAGAAAATAACCACTGGCAGGTACCTTTATTGTCTCTATTGAAAAATAAAAATCCAGATCCTCAGAAGGACGAGGAATTGAATTCTCATCCAGCTCTATTTTAAACTTTAGGTCACCTTTTTCTGAAAACCAGAATATTATTTGTTTTGTTTCAGTAATTGTAATTACAATAATATCGTTATTATTATTTGTTTCTATGCTTTTTATAAACGGAAATGGTATACCGCCAATTCCATCCTGTCCCAAAGAATTGATAAAATTACAATTATTATCGAATTTATATATGATATTTGATAACATTATTTTGTTTCTTTCATCATATTCATATCTTTCTTTTGGAAGTAAATCACTTACATAAATATATTGCCGCTTATCCACTTTGATTGTTTCAATGTTATTAAAAGGGAAAAAAATTGCTTTGCGGTTTACAGCCTCCTGAGGATTATTTTCTTCAAAAAGGATCTGCGCGCTGTTGATATCCCTTTTCCCGATTAGAGTAATTAAATCGCCATAGGAAGTAAATTTCATGATTTTTCGCAAGTTGCCATTCATCACATAAATAATGCCATTTACCATTTTTATAAGCGCAGGATAGGTTGGTGCTGTAGATCTGTCATAGGATATATCAAGTTGATCATCCATTTTTCCATACTGAATAGTAAATAGAGATTCTCTTTTTAGCTGGGAAGTGTCGCTCTCCGTGCATGAAAATGTAAGTAAAGTTATAGAAATGAATAGCAGAAGAATCTTTTTCATCTGAAAAGAATGATACTATCCTCAATATTTTATGTCAATCTGGGCGATTTATATGATACCTGTCTGCTATTCTATTTAACTAATGGTTATTTTTATAAAAATATTTATCAACACATATTTATATAATTTGAAATACTATATATCATATAATACCTATGTTTTAATAATATAATATTTTGCAGGAACAGGAGTCAGTCTGCTAGATGATAAATAAAATAATAGAATTCATATTCGGATCCAAACATGAAAAAGATCTGCAGGAACTTATCCCAATTCTTCATAAAGTAAATGAAAAAGAAAAATGGGCTGCAGGTTTAAGCAATAGCGATCTCAAAACGCAAACAGCTAATTTTAAAAATCAACTTAAAGAGGGGCAAACGCTAGATGATATATTGCCCGATGCTTTTGCTGTTGTAAGAGAAGCAGCAAGAAGAGGCTTGGGAGAGCGCCCCTATGATGTCCAGATTCTTGGTGGAATTGTTCTTCATCAGGGCAAAATAACAGAAATGAAGACAGGAGAAGGAAAAACACTTTCAAGCGTAACTGCAGCTTATCTTAATGCCCTTTCAGGCAAAGGTGTCCATATTGTT
>WRCW01000094.1 GCA_009783755.1 Spirochaetaceae bacterium | reverse complement strand
TTATTTATTTGATTTTTTCTCTGCTCTTAGAGAGGTGCCTAAGGCAAGAGCTCTGGAGCAACGGGAAAAGTTATTTGACCGCTTTGGTATAAATGAATATGCGCATAAAAAACTTGCTGCTTTATCCAGTGGCATGAAACAAAAAGTAGCTTTTACTGTATCAATTGCGCATGACCCTCCGATAATTATTTTTGATGAACCAACCAATGGTATGGATCTGCTGGCAGTCCGAACAGTTACGGAATTTCTTCTTGAATTAAAGAAACAGGGAAAAACCATTATTCTTTCCACACACATCTTTAGTTTGGCAGAAAAGATATGCGATCGGGTAGGATTCATTATAAATGGAAAATTAATTAGCTCAGGACCTCTTAAAGAAATTGCAGAAAATGGTAGTCTTGAAGATGCTTTTTTCTCGATATATGATTCGATCCATAATGGACGTATGCCATGAAATTCACTTTAAAAAATAAAATCCTTTTGATAGCTAAAAAAGAATGGGACCGTTTTTTTGGAGATCAGCGTATGATAATAAGCGCCCTGATTTTTCCTGGTGTTATGATATATATAGTTTATGCGTTTTTTGTGCCGCTTATTATGGATATGCCCACAAAAAGAGCAAAAGAAATTGTGGTATATTCGATCAACCCACCGCCTGTCATTCAGAATATTCTTGAACAAACAGGAATTACATTGACATTGATTGATGAAAATGAAAAAGAAAATATTCTGGAAGGTGTTGCTGGAAAAAATGGAAATTTCCTGATCATATTCCAACAAGATTTTATCGAGAAAGTAACTGTTTATGATGTCCGATCCGGAGAAACTGCACCTGAAATATCATTATACTATAACTCTTTATCAGTTAGTTTTGTTGAGTATTATGGGAAAATAGTTGCTGCTCTTAATGCTTATGAATCAAGCATAGCGCGAAAATTCAGTATTAACAGGACAAGCGGTGGGGATATGGCGGATACCGGAGCAGCAGGGCGGCACTTAATTTCCATAGTGCTTCCTATTTTTCTTCTTGTGTTCATTTTTCATGGGGCAATGGCTGTTACAACAGAGGCGATCACTGGTGAAAAAGAGCGGGGAACCTTTTCCACAATATTTATCACCTCAATTACTCCAATGGAATTGGCGACCGGAAAAATATTTGGACTGAGTATTGAATCATTTCTCTGTGGAATTTCAGGAGCTGTGGGGATTACTTTATCCCTGCGAAAATTAGTAGATAGCCTTGCTTCTGGTTTTCCAATTCAGGATGGGGCTGCTTTATTTAATTTAAACACGATAAGTATGGACCAATATTCTGTTGGAGATTTCTGCATTTTAGCATTGGTATTGCTTTCAACATCTTGTATTATCGTAACAATAATTTCAATTATTGCCATATATGCTAAAACTGCAAAAGAAGCTCAACTGCTTGTTTCTCCAATGATCATAGTATTTTTATTTATTAGTTGTCTGAATATGTTTTATAATAGCGGAAATCAAATATCGATATACCATTATTTTATCCCAATATATAATAGCGCACAAAGTATGAGTGATATTTTTAACCAGAGTTATACACTTAAGCAAATAGCGTCAACTATAGTGACTAACATTTTTGTAAGCACTATTGGATGTGTTGCTTTATCGAGGCTATTTAAAACAGAAAAAATCCTGGTTACATGCTAAATCTTTTCGAAATCTACAGCACCATGCTTGCAAAGAGGACAGATGTAATCACCTGGTAATTTGTCTCCCTCATACACATATCCGCATATTTTACAAACAAAACCTTTTTTCCCCTCCTTTGCAGGCTGAGGCTTTGGTTTGATATGATCAAAATAATATTGGTAAGTCACGCTTGGTTCTTTCGATATCATAAATGCCTGTGTTATATCTGCGATGAACAACATATGTGTACCATAGTCAATGGATTCTGACACTTTGGCAGAGATCATTGCATTTGTATGTTCTGGTACATAGCGAATGTTGTTTGCAGCACGATCATTGTAAGTGCATCCTTTAAATTTGTCAGTATCTCTTCCGCTGTGAAATCCAAACCTTTCAAAAATATCGAATGTTGCGCTTTCTGTTAAGATAGAGATATTGAATTCTTTTGTTTTAAGTATCATGTTGCATGTAAAATTTGCTTTATTCACAGCAATAGATATCCTTAACGGGGAGGCTGTTATCTGAGTTACTGTATTTATGATACAGCCGTTATCTTTATCGCCATCCCGCGCTGTTAAAACAAACAAGCCGTAGGAGAGCTTGAACATTGTTTCCTGTTGTACAATATTTGATTGTGTTGGGGCACTCTCTTTTTTTATAGGCATTGTTGAACTTGGGAAAGTGGCTATAATCTCGTTTGCCATAGAATAGATTTCTGAAACCTGAGTTGCTTTGATGCCTGATCTTATACTTATCGTTTTTTCAAGGATCTTGATGTTCTTGCATTTTGCCAGGTGCTCTCGAATCAAGTCACCGCTTGTTGCTGCCCATGATCCATTTTCGATTACTGCAACAATGCGGTTTTGTATATTGTGCGCAGCAAGGTCAAAAATAAGGGCTTCCATGGTTACAAAAATGCCTGCGTTATATGTTGTGGAGGCAAATACAAGATGGCTCCATCTGAAAGCTGCAGAGACAATTTCAGATGCTGGTGTGACAGAAACATCGAACATCTGTGTTTTGATCCCTTTCTCCCTTAGTTGTGTTGCAAGTATTTCTGCTGCATTTTCTGTATTTCCATATACAGATGCGTAAGCGATCATTACTCCATGTTCTTCTGGTGTATAGCTGCTCCAAAGAACATATTTTGATATAATATCTTTTAAATTTTTGCGCCATACAAAACCATGAAGCGGACATATCATTTCAATTTTTAGAGAGGATGCCTTATTCAACAAAGCCTCGACTTGCGTACCATATTTTCCCACAATATTGGTATAATATCGCCTTGCTTCATCCATATAATCCCTATTGAAATCCACTTCATCGGCAAAGAGAGCGCCATTAAGAGCTCCGAAGCAACCAAAACCATCTGCAGAAAAAAGTATTTTATCTGTAGAGTCATAAGTGACCATGACCTCTGGCCAGTGTACCATGGGCGCCATGACAAAATGGAGTGTATGTTTTCCTGTATTAAGCGTATCGTTTTCCTTGACAATCTGGACTCGGGAGTCTATATCAAAATCATAGAATTGCTTGATCATTGCAAGTGTTTTTTCATTGCATATGATTTTTACATTAGGATACAGGAGTAATATCTCTTGTATGGCTGCGGAATGGTCGGGCTCCATATGCTGTACTATCAGATAGTCAAGCTTTCTGTTACCCAGCGCTTTAGCAAGATTTTCCAGAAACCTTTGCTGTACTGCTTTATCCACAGTATCAAACAATACATTTTTTTCATCGCATAAAAGGTATGAATTATATGACACACCGTATGGGACAGAATAAACACCTTCAAACATGGCAAGTCTCCGGTCGTTCGCACCGACCCATGTCAAATCATCTGTTATTTTCTTAATACAATACATATGCCCTCCATAATACTTATCATGTTGATCACTTTGTTCCATTATAAGCAATGTGGTAAATAAAAACAACCATACAGTTTTACTTATAATAGTTGGTATAAAAGATTAAATATGATAAACTTATCCGCGCATATTTGAAGCCATTAAATTCGGAGGGGCAAATGAATTTTTTACATTATAATTTTCAACTAAACACCATTGATGTTGTGGAAGTTACCCTAAATACAGTAGCAAATGTAAGACTTCTGGATCCTACAAATTTTCTTTATTATCAAAATGGCAGAAAATATAAACATTTTGGAGGAGCTGCAAAACCTCCTAAATTTACTATTTCTCCTCCGTACAAAGGGAGTTGGAATGTAGTAATTGATCTTGCAGGATTGTCTGGAGATGTTAATGCATCTGTAAAAGTAATCAGAGGCTGATAAAAAGCTGAAATTAAAAAATCAGCATGAACAGAAGGGTATCAAAATGAATAAAGAAGAAATATTGCCAATTATTACTGATGTTTCTATCGACATATCAAAACAGAAGAACATACTTTCCGATATGAATACTGTTGACATAGCAGAAATATTTGAGGATATGGATAGCGAAAAGGTTATCCCTTTATTCAGAATTCTTCCTAAAGCTATTGCTGCCGATGTTTTCGCTCTTATGGACAGTGATCATCAGCAGTTCATCATCGAAGCTCTTAGTAATGTGGAAATCGGTGAAATCATGGAAAATTTGTTTGTAGACGATGCCGTAGACTTTATTGAAGAAATGCCGGCTAACGTAGTAAGGAGAGTACTTAAAAATGTAGAAAGCGAAAAACGGAAAATAATCAACCGGATTTTGCGGTATCCCGATGATTCTGCCGGCAGCATTATGACAACAGAGTTTGTTGATCTGCACGAAGATGTAACAGTGCGGGAAGCTTTTAATATTATACGAAAAACAGGTCCTGACAAGGAGACTATATACAACTGTTATGTGATACGTATAGATCGGTTGCTGATGGGTGTGATTTCTGCAAAAACACTTATGCTTAGCCGTCCGAAAGAACGTATCGGAGACATAATGGATACCAATGTTGTATTTGCCCACACTACAGACGACAGGGAGGCCATTGCCGAGCAGTTCCAAAAATATGGTCTTTTAGCAATGCCTGTTGTTGACAATGAGCAGCGGCTGGTTGGTATTATCACAGTTGATGACATTGTAGATGTTATTGTCGAGGAACATACCGAGGATATTGAAAGAATGGCTGCTATTGTTCCTTCAGATGATCCTTACCTTAAAACAAGTATTTTTCAGCACGCAAGAAACCGTTTCTTGTGGATGCTTATTCTTATGCTTTCTGCAACCATAACAGGGACTATTATTTCAAGTTTTGAAAATGGACTGATGGTTTTGCCTATCCTTATGTCATTTATCCCCATGCTCATGAATACAGGAGGTATAGCAGGGTCGCAGGCTTCAACTTTGATCGTACGTGGTATAGCGGTAGGTGAAATAAGTTTAGGAGATATTTTTCTGATATTATGGAAGGAGCTTCGCGTTGCGATGCTTTGCGGACTTGGACTTGGATTAGTTAATTTTGTCCGGGTTTTTGTCATGAATAATAAAGATGTGATGCTCTGCCTGACAATAACATTGTCTCTGTTCTGTACTATAATTATGGCAAAAACTGTAGGTGGTATTCTTCCTATTTTAGCCAAGCGCCTGAAAATCGATCCGGCAATTATGTCTGCGCCTCTGCTCACCACCATAGTTGACGCAGTGTCACTGATAATTTATTTTTCAATTGCAAAGGTTATTCTTGGACTTTAAAAAACTTAAGATTAACCTGGCAGATATTTTTTTCTCAGTTCAACCTTGTTGATTTTTCCAACGCTTGTTTTATCAAGAGCCTGAATAAATTTAATTTTCATTAAAATTGCTTCACGTGAAAGCAGGCCTAGATCAATATATTTTTTTACATGCTTCATAATATCTTTTTCCTTGGTCGTTTCTCCGGCTTTTAGCACAACCAAGGCAAATGGAACTTCTCCCCAGCTTGTATGTGGATGACCAATTATGGCAACTTCGGCAATTGATGGATAAAGGCATAGTATGTCCTCAATTTCCAGTGAGGAAATCCATTCTCCGCCTATTTTAATAACATCTTTTATTCTATCAGTTATACGAAGCGAACCTGTGGAATCCCTGCAGGCTACATCCTGAGTATGCATCCAGCCGCCTTCCCATAGTTTCTCTGAATTGGATTTATCCTTAAGATACCCTTGCGTGTACCATGGAGCGCGGATCACGACTTCTCCTGTTGTTTTATCGTCCCATGGAGCTTCTCCGTCAGCAGTCATAACTTTAAGATCAACGAGTCCTACTGGCCGTCCTGCGCGGACAAGAAGAGCTGCTCTGTCGTCATGAGGAAGCTCTTGTTCTTCTGTGCTTAAATGCTGAATAGTAATGACAGGACAGGTTTCTGACATACCATAGCCGCAATAAATATCTACTCCCCTTTTTAAGGCTTCGATCGCAATTACACGAGGAAGAGCGGATCCTCCTATAATAACTTTCCAGTTAGAAAGATCATAGTTCTTGGAGGTAGGATCTGTAAGAAGCATATTAACGATTGTTGGAACACAGTGAGAGTAGGTAACTTTTTCCCTGTCAATGAGTTTAAGAAGAACATCTGGGAGGTATTTTCCAGGAAAGACTTGCTTGATCCCAAGCATAGTTGCAATAAAAGGAATACCCCAGGCATGAACATGGTACATCGGTGTTATAGGCATATAAACATCTTCCATGTGCAGTCTGCTCTTTTTAGCAGGGATGGTTAAAGCAGCAAGCATTGATAAAGTATGAAGAACTATTTGCCGGTGGCTGAAATAAACACCTTTTGGCAGACCTGTAGTGCCGGTTGAAAAAAAAGTCGTTGCTCTTGTATTTTCATCAAAGTCGGGAAATTCTGTAAGAGGCTCTGCCTGCGCAAGCATATCTTCATAGATACCTGAAAATTCAAAGCTTGTTTTTTGTATTTCATTGGGATTGGAAAGAAGAACATAATGCTCCACGGTTGTGATACGTCCCTTTATCTGTTCAAGAATTGGAAGAAAATCAGAATTGACCATAATAACTTTATCCTCAGCCTGCGCTATTGTATAGATCATCTGCTCTGCAGAAAGACGGATATTAACCATATGGATAACAGCTCCAATCATAGGTATGGCAAAGTAGCACTCAAGATAGCGGTGCGAGTCCCAGTCCATAACAGCTACCACATCTCCTGGTTTTACCCCCAGTTCAATTAAAGCTGATGCAAGTCTTGCGATTCTATCCCTTAATTGGCGATAGTTGATGCGCACAATATCTTTGTAAACTATCTCCTGGTCAGGATTATAAGCATATGGATTAAAAAGAATGTTTTTTACAAGAAGAGGATAGCTATATGCTGAAGGTGTTTTATAGATTAATGTTTCCATAATGTCTCCTAAAAATTAACATGTAACTCAATTAAATTTTTAATGGTATAAAAGGATACAATGTCTTTAAGTATTTGTCAAATCATTGTTTTTAGATTATATCAGGATAATGATTGCGCATAACGGCTGCTATGTGTTCTTGTGATTTTTATTTAAGTTAATATCTTTATATCATTTACTTTTCAATCTATAATAAGGCAACATTTTTAATGGTTGATATGATCGTTTTGCCTGTCTAATGCCTGCTGATCCCATATCCTCTTCGCGATTTATATATTTAAAATCCTTTATAAGTATTTTTGCTGTCTCATGATTTATTACCTGACCTGCTCCTTTTATATCCGGAGCATATTTTTCAAAATGAACTGTTGCCATCTCATCTGTTTGGGGACTATATATAGAAAAGGCACATATTTTATCATTGGCATATAATTTTAATCCATTACAGGGAAATATTTCCCAGTGCGTTAAAATAGTTTTTATTGCTTCAAATTCTATATCGAGATACTCAGTCACCACTCCATGTGTTTTTTTCCAGTAATAACAAAACTCCATGATTTCAACATAATCATTTGCTTTAATTGGTTTTACAGTAAAATCAGTATATAATCTCATAAATTGAGAAATAAGATTTTTCTTTTTTGCAAGTTTTTTCCCTGAAAGTTTTACTAAACTGTCGGTTGTATATATATAGTTACTCCAGTTTTCATCATTTTTAATAATAAAATATTCATTTAAATTCGGATCGCTAATAATATAATCTTCAGCAACAGCAAAAATCTCTATTTTATTATGTATTCTTTTAAAATAATTATTTAATTGAAATAACTCTTCTGCGGATAATTTATCACCAATTGGAAATAATAAATATGAATAAGAAGGATTAAATAAAATCAATCTGTCAAAATAAATTGTATATTCTAACTTAAAT
>WRCW01000093.1 GCA_009783755.1 Spirochaetaceae bacterium | reverse complement strand
GGGCTTATGCTGTGCGCTATTGGATTTCCCGCAACAGCAAGCCTTATACTACTATCCACTTTACGCTACCACCCGCTTACAACTTTCTTCTGTTCTTCCAATATTGTTTTATAATCAAGTTGCCCTTCTGCTGTACAGCTTTTCATATCATGGCTTGCATAAGTAAAAAAACTACCTGCTGATTCCGAAAGAATTCTTACCCTGCTCCCCTGTTTTCCCATCCCTGCAATAACAACTTTTATGGAATTATAATAATCTGGTATACTTAATAACCTTTCAACATGCTCTGCTTTTTTTACTGTACAGGCTATTTTTACAACATCAGCCCCTTTGCTTTCTGCCTGAATTATTATTTTATCCAGAAAATCAAGTGAAGGAGTTTCATTATAATCATGATATGAGATTATTAATTTCGTACTTCTCTTCCCAGGATCTTGTTGGGTAGCGCTGCAGATAGATTTTACAGAAGAAATAAGTTCATTGCTTTCATTTATATCAATATCAACATAAGCAGCTCCGGCTTCTATTGCTGTTTTTAATATTGAAAGTTGTTTCATGTCTGTATCAGATCCATCTTTTTTTCTATATGTGGCAATAAGATTTTTATGAGAAGAAAATATTTTTTCAACAATTTCATTATCAATTCTCTCAAGAAGATCCAGTCTTATTTCAGCAAAATCATACAAAGCTGCCACATTAATTGCATTATTGTGATCTTTCTCACCTATTGATACACATATCATCAATAGCCTCCATAACTTTTTCTATTTTTATGTTTGATATAAATATATCTCCAATATTTTTTATAAATATGAAATCTATGGTATCTCCCTTTTTTTTCTTATCATGTGCGAGAGTTTCTTTGATTTTATCCTGTTCAGTTTTTATTCCCAAAGAAAGAGAAACTCCTGTAAATTCCAGTAAGGATGTTATCTTTTTATTTTCTTCGATATCGAGAAACCCTTCTTTTGTTGAAAAATCACATGAAAATTTTATCCCTTTGATTACAGCTGCTCCATGTGGAATATTTTCTGCAATTTCAATGGCATGGGCCAAAGTGTGCCCAAAATTTAAAACTTTGCGCAAACCTTCTTCTTTCTCATCTTTTTCAACTATATCTGCTTTGATTTTAAGAGATTCCTCAATAAAATAAGATAAAAGATTTCCCTCCTTGTTCCAGGCCAATGCATTCTCCGGCAGAAGATTCTTGCCAAATTCAGAAATAACATTATGGAGGTTATTAACTAAAAGATCAAAAAATTCTCCTCCGGAGATTATAGAACATTTAATTATCTCCCCTATTCCGCTTATAAACTCTTTTTTATCAAGAGTTTTCAAAACATCAGTATCAATGATCACAAAATCTGGTTGCGAAAAAGTTCCTATAATATTTTTGATTTCCATAAAATTGACGCCATTTTTTCCGCCAACAGCAGCATCTACCTGAGAAAGCAGAGTCGTTGGAACAAAAGCATACCTTATTCCTCTTAAAAAAGTAGAAGAAACAAACCCTGTAATATCAGTAACAACTCCTCCGCCTATTCCAACAATAAAACTGTGCCTGTCGCAGGAGAATTCCAGAAGTTTTTTATAAATATTTACAACAGTTTCAATATTTTTATTTTTCTCGCTTCCATCAATAATTATTGTTTTAAAATCATTGAAACTATTACCATATAAGCGGGCTATATTCTTATCCATAATAATAATTGTTTCATCAATATTGCAATATTTATGGAGGTTTTTTAGTTTTTCATTAATTAATAATCTGCTTTTCCCTGATTTTGCAGTTACTGTAATTGTTTTCATTTTTATCCAATCTCTTCAACAACAATTGTGTCATAGCTTTGTTTTAATTTTTTTATTTTATTCATGATTTTTTCAAAATCCTCAGGCCTAAGCTGCTGGTCTGAGTCGCTCATGGCTGTTTCAGGCTCTATATGGACCTCAAGCATAATGCCATCAGCACCTGCAAAAATAGAAGCATAGGTCATTGATTCTATAAGGCTCAACTTTCCTGTTCCATGCGAAGGATCGACAAAAATCGGAAGATGCGTTACCTCTTTTGCTGCAGGAACAATACTAAGATCAAGTGTATTTCTTGTATATGTTTCAAATGTTTTTATCCCTCTTTCGCACAGAATAACATTGGGATTACCTTCAGCAAGTATATATTCCGCACAATTAAGCCATTCGGAAAGCGTTGAATGCATCCCTCTTTTTAAAAGTACTGGCTTTTTTAATTTTCCAACCTCTTTCAAAAGAGCATAATTTTGCATGTTTCTTGCCCCTATCTGGATAACATCAGCATATTCACATACCCAGGAAACATCTCTTGCATCTATAACTTCGGTAACTATAGGCAACCCTGTCTCTTTACGCGCTTTTTCAAGGATTTTAAATCCTTCTATTCCCAATCCCTGAAAAGCATACGGAGATGTTCTTGGTTTAAATGCGCCACCCCGCAGCATATCTGCTCCTGCTTTTTTTACTGCTACTGCAGTCTTAAGAGTTTGTTCTTCTGATTCAACGCTGCATGGACCTGCTATAACGACAAAATCTTTTCCAATTTTTATTCCATTTATCTCAATAACTGTATGTTTTTTTTCTTTGCTAATTCCTGCAAGTTTCAAGTCGTCCATATAATATGTTTCTCCTGATCCTGATATTACCTGGATTAAAAAAAAGCCGTGATCCTGTGACCACGGCTCTATAATAAACCAATGTCATAGGTATCACAAATAAAGAGTCCTGTAAAAATAATAAAAATATGTACATTTTCTAATAATCATAAAAAATCCAATAATTTATTCTCTTTTCATATAATATTTTAATATTTTTTGTCAATATAAAAGGATAATTATTAAATAAAAAACTATCTTTTCTTTTATCTTTCGTATATAATTATATAATATAGTAAATAAAAAAGAGGGAGAATATATGGCAAAAAAAGCAACTTCACCTAAAAAAGGAAAAATAGCAAAAAAAGTAACACCTGAGATAAAAATGTCAGAAAAGATGAAAAAGCTCTTGGAAAAAAAGACAATCGACGCTTATGTTGATTATTCAATTAAAAGTTCTCTTACTCCAGCAGAAAAGAGATTTGTTACACGTAAATGGCTAGAAAAAACAGGATTAACAATTCAGGATATAAATTATACAAGAAACAGACATCCTTACTGGAAAAAAGTAAAAATGAATGGCGCTGCTGAACGAAGAAAAACAAGAATGGAAAAGTATGATTACAGTAAAGGAACACATAAAAAATGGGAAAAAGATGAACTTCTTGAATTCATAGATCTTAATCCTAAACATCCTGATTTTGAACTGGCAAAAATTTTTAAATGTTCAATACCATCAATACAGGGAATTAGAAGGCTTTATAATCTTGCTGCAAAAATTCTTGATTTCGAAGGGAAAAAGAAAGCAAAACCAGCAATGCATAAATTAATGCTTATCAATGAGAAAGCATTAAGAGAAATGTACAAAAAAATGACCGGGAAAAAGAAGAGATAACACTTTATTGACCAGCAAGCGAAAGTTGTGTATGGGTTTACTCATGCATGTCTCGTATAAACTTGTGGAACAAAGAAAAAACCTATCCACAAATCTACGAGATAACTGAGCGAAGCAGGTCAACAAAATTAGCAAGTTACGGAAAGCAATTTTATTTTTATTGGTATAAGATATATCTCATAACTAAAATCCATATTACTGTAATAGCTCCTCAAAAATTATTAAAATATCTGTAACTAAATAGCGTTATAAGATGGTTATGTAGTAGTATAAATCAAAATTTTTAAATACTATGATCATGACCAACAACCTCAGCCAAAGGTAGTGGTATGCTGTGTAAATACATACAGGTAATAAAAAATTAATTATAGATCTGGATTGCTTTTTAAAGAAATCTATAGTCGCAAATTTTGTTTATACAATAGACAATCTCACAGGAGAGATTATGAAAATCAATAACCCCAAAGAAGTGACACAGGAGAATATTTTTCCATGTATAAAGGAATGTTTTAAGGACAACCTTAAATCTGTGATACTTTATGGTAGTGCTGTATCTGATTCTTTTGATGTTGCTTCATCTGATATAAATATACTTGTTCTGCTTGATAAAAATTGTGCAAATTCTTTTATAGAATTTGGAAAAAAATCAAAAAAAATCGTCAAAAAATATAGATCCTCAATTCTTATATTAACTTTTGAAGAATTTATTAATTCAGCTGATGTTTTTCCAATGGAATACTTTGATATATATGATCGCCATGTAGTTATTTATGGTGAAAACATAGAAGGTAAGCTTAAATTAACTTCCCATAACTTACGGCATCAACTCGAAGAACGGCTTAGAGGATTTTCAAACAGGTTCAGGCAGGCAATTATTCAGTCTAATGGAAATCAGAGACTTTTAAAACAAAATATAAAAATAGTACCTGGAATTGTTAAAACTCTTATGCGATCAGCATTGCGCCTAAAAGAAGTAGAGGTAAAAAGGCTTACAGATAAAATGATATTTGCTGAAATTGAAAAAAAATATGGTGTTGATATGTCTGTTTTTTCAGAAATTAAAAATCAGGATATTATCTCTGTTATAGCAAAAATGCTTGAAGTAATTGACACAATAACCGTACAAGTCGATAAGCTCTCGTCAGATGTACAGTAAGGTAACAGATGATAAAAAACAGTAAAAATAAAATTATGCCATATAGCAATGCAATTGATCCTCGGATGAACATCAAATACTCTGCAAAAATCGCTTTATTAATTACAATATTTATACTGCAAACCCTTTTTTTACAAGCACAGTCCAATAATTTACCGTTACCAATGGGATATGCTTCTGATTATGCCGGCATTATAAGCAATGATAGTAAATATGCTATTGAAGCTTTGGGTAAAGAAGTAAAAGAAAAATCAGGCGCTGAAATTGCCATATTGACCATAAAAACAATAGAACCGTATGCATCTATCGAGGAATATGCAAATGAAATTATGAGTAAATGGGGCATAGGGGAAAAAGGGAAAGATACTGGAGTTCTTATTGTTTTAAGTATAGATGAAAAAGTGATTAGAATAGAAGTTGGCTATGGTCTTGAAGGGGCAATAACAGATGGTCTTGCTGGTTCCATAATGGATAAATATATGATCCCCTATTTTAGGAATAATGATTTTAGCACAGGTTTACTGGAAGGGTATCGTGCTGTATCAGTTGTTGTTGCAAAAGAATATAATTTTGAAATTTCAGGGTTGGATGGCCGACAATATAATAACAATGAAGCAAATTTTTCATTTGAGTTTCTTGTTTCATTAGGATTTTTTATTTTAATTTCTATGTTTGGAGGAAGATTTTTTTGGCTGCTTTTCTTTCTCCCTTCTTTTGGCAGAACAAGAAGAGGATTTGGAAGAGGATTTGATGGCGGAAGCAGCGGTTTTGGCGGAGGCTTTTCCAGAGGCAGTGGATTTGGGGGAGGCTTTAGCGGATTTGGTGGTGGTTTTTCCGGAGGCGGAGGCGCTTCCAGAAGATTTTAGAACTTTATTTGATAAAAAATATATTTTATGGTTTATGGAGATTTATAATGGCTAAAAAAGTTTTTTGGATAGCTATTCCTATAGTAATTATTGTAATAATACTCTGGTCATTGGCTTCCTGGTATATAAATACAAGAAATCAGCTTGTATATCTTGAAGAAAACATCAATTCAACCTGGGCAGAAATCGATAACCAACTCCAAAGAAGAAATGATCTTATTCCAAATCTTGTTTCAACTGTAAAAGGTTATGCAGCTCATGAAAATGAGATATTTACCAATATAGCAGAAGCAAGATCAAAACTTGCAGGAGCAGGCAATGTAACAGAAAAAGCAGCAGCAAGTAATCAGCTTGAAGGCGCTCTTTCCAGATTACTTGTAATAATTGAAAACTATCCGCAGCTTAAAGCAGACCAGAGTTTTATACGGCTTCAGGATGAGCTTGCAGGAACAGAAAACAGGCTTACTGTGGCAAGAAAACGGTATAATGATGGAGTAAATACATTTAATGCAAGAATAAGGTTTTTTCCAGCAAGCATTGTAGCAAATCAAATGGGGCTTGAAAGAAAACCATATTTTGAGATTACTGAATCAGCAAGAGAAGTTCCAAAGGTGAATTTTAACTAAGGCTATTCAACAAGATATTGTCATAAGGTTGTCCTAAAAGCATTTGAGACAACCTTATGAGGTAGCAAGGGACGCAGCCTTCCGTGCCACAGCTTCCAATTTATTTTACGTATATTCTTTCCAAGAATAAATATAGAATTATCAAACTAAAAGAAGCAGCAAAGGCCAAAATTACACTACTAGTCATTCCAATCTTTCCAATAGCTCCCATAGTAAGAAAAACTACAAGAATGATAGAAATTGAATGTCCAAAAATTGAACATAAAATATCTTCTCTCTTTTCGATCCTTTTTTCATCTTCAGTTTTTACTACAGCTTCCATTTTTATTCTCCTCTTTTATGTTTTAATGATTTAATAATAATTTTTTACTGATATTTTAGCTTTACTAACCTACAGAATAAATCAATAATATTGTTAATTCAAGGTTATTTTGCTTTTAATAAAATATCAATAGTTATAAAATATTTTAGATGAAAAAAATTATATGCTTCTATGGGCACTTTGTCAATTAAAGGTGGGCATAAAACGGATAAAAATATACAGATAAAGATGATACAAATTTCTATATTGAATTAATAGCAAAAAATATATAGAATTGTATACTTACTATAAAATTATATAATAATTATGGATAATATTCAGGAAAATGTTTATAACCGTATAACAAATTTATTGCCTTCTCTTAATGGATTGGCTGCAAAGATTGCCCAATACTTTTTGGATAATCTTGATAATTTGAAGTATTTACGAGTAAAACAGATCGCAGATAATTGCAAAGTCTCAGAAGCAACAATAACAAGATTTGTAAAAACTCTTGGTTATTTAAGTTTTTATGACTTCAAAATGGCTGTTGCAAATTATAATACACCAAAGCCCAGTAATAGCTCATCTGGTTTTATTCTTGGCGATATAAATTACAATGATAGTTTTGAAGATATCATTGCAAAAATGAAGTCGGGATTTTTAAATACTATTGATGTCACTATAAACTTTCTTGATCTTCATGAAATCAAAAAAGCCATTAGTGTTGTATCTTCTGCAAAAACAATAAATATTTATGCTACAGGTAACTCTTTTATACCTGCAAAACATGCATATCTGCGTCTTTATAGGATCGGAAAAAAATGTAATGTTTATGTGGACCCATCAGAAATAGCTGTTTCAGCATCTCTTTTAACCAAAGAAGATGTTGCAATAGGAATAAGTTATTCAGGAAAATCTGAACCTGTTACAAAAGCCATAAATTATGCAAAAGAAGCAGGGGCAACAACAATTGCAATAACAGGACCAATAAATTCCATTATGCAAAGAACAGCAGATATAAAAATTTCTACTGTAAAAAGAGAAATCGATGACTTTCAGATTTCATCATTTTCAAGATTATCCCATATTGTTATTTTGGATATAATTTATGCAGGGGTCGCTGCAAATGATTATAAAAAATCTGTAAAAGCAATTAAAGTATCTGGTACTAAAGTAGCAGATATCCTTAATAACTAATCTCTTCACGAATAATTTTAAAATTAAATTCTCTATTGATTTTCTTATCTGTAACACAAATATCTATCACACTATCAATAATTTCAGTAAGAGGTATTTCAACTATATTCCACCAGTTTTCATCTCTCCCTTTAATATTGGGAATTCCCTCTTTACCATGTATCATAAAAATAGTTTTATTATTTTTAGAACCGCTAAATAAATAGAATTGTGTATTGGCATGCATAAGATCTTTACGCCCTATATGGATAGAAATAATTCCATTTTTAGGTATGGCATTCAGCACTTTTTTATAAGATTCCTGAGATATGTTTTTATTTTCAAAAGAT
>WRCW01000092.1 GCA_009783755.1 Spirochaetaceae bacterium | reverse complement strand
AGGAATTGCAGAATCAAGATATTCTTTTATTCCTGAAAATATTCCGGACTCTTCCTTAAATATTTTTTCTATTACTGTTTTATTTTCCTGCACAGATCTCTCTGTAATTTCA
Organism: Spirochaetaceae bacterium; assembly: GCA_009783755.1. Classification (GTDB taxonomy): domain Bacteria; phylum Spirochaetota; class Spirochaetia; order CADAEX01; family CADAEX01; genus WQTU01. Next base: position 8,015 of record WRCW01000092.1, on the reverse strand, counting down.
TATTTTCTTAAGCGCGATTTTATTGTAGGAATTATTTCTCCTGCCCTGTAAGTTAAAAGAATGAAAAACGTATTTTTTGGAGTTTCTTCAAGTATTTTTAAAAGCGCATTCCGTGAACTGGCATTCATATTATCAGCATTTTCAATAATAATGATTTTTTTATTTCCATAACCTGAAAAACGGATCCAGTAATTAACTTTTCGTATTTGATCAACAGGGATACCTGTAAATTTATATTCATTGACAATTGTTTTACATTGATCAACAATTTTTTGAGCTGTTTCAATATCAATTATTTTTGAACCTATTCCCAACTCAGGATCAAAATCTATAAGCAATTCCTCCACATTATTAACATACGATGATATTTTTCTAAATTTGGAATCTTTTTCATCTACTATAACTGAATCAAATCTTCTAAGGAGCTTTCTTACTCCTCTTATAAAAAGAAAACTGCTTGTTGTATCTTTTTTTTTCTCAAGAATATTTTTTACAGCAAATATCTCGGGCATAAAAAGATCCCACCCAAGAAGCGCTACCTGTGGATTTGCAAGAACTCTGTGCAGTCTGCATGACTGGCATTTGCAATTCCAGCTTCCATCCTGTTCGCATGTCAATGCTCTTGCAATTTCAAGAGCTATAGTCTGCTTTCCTGAGTACAGAGGACCTGAAATAAGAACAGATGAAGGAAAAGAATTTAATTTGATATCTTTTTCAAGCTGCTCTATAAAATCTTTATGTCCTATTATATTTTCAAACATTATATCCTCATACTGATATCAACCTGGTTCAAAATACTATTTTCAGGTATTGCAGAAATTATTTTTCTTGCATATTCAACTATAACACTGCCTGAAAATATTTTATCCGGTGAAAAAAATGGTTGAGCATCAACTATAGTTACAACAAATAGTATAATTATGCAGCTCTCAAGCAACCCTAAAAAAAGTCCAAGTGAGCGATCAAGTCTCTGAAGTTCAATTTTTTCTATCAAATTATAAAAGAACTTTTCTATCAATTTCAATAAAATATAAACAATAAGAAAAATAATTAAAAATGAGATAAGCCTGTTCCACCATGATATTTTAAAATATTGAGCAATATAATTTGTGAGTATTGATGAAAAAACAAATCCTGCAATTATCCCACCCACAACAGAAGCTACAGAGATAAATTCAGCTACAAATCCTCTTAGAATAGCCCTGGCAGTGATGAAAAGAACTGCAATGACAAAAACAACATCTACAGGTGAAATATTAAAATTATCCACTTTTTACTCCACTTCTCTTCCGGACTTTGTGCCGGATTTATCGTTTAATTTTAAATTTTCAAATAATTTTTGAGAAATATAATCAGAAGATCCTGGTTTGTTCAGTTCTTTAATTCTATTCTCCATTTTATTTATTAACTCTTTATCTGAAATAAGTGATACAACTGTATTATATAAATTATCTGGAATAATTTCTTTATCTTCAAGTACTATTGCTGCTTCTTTTGATTTTAAAAAACCTGCATTTTTTACCTGGTCGCCTCTTGTCCCTTTTCCGCGAAGAGGGATCAAAATTGAAGCTTTGCCGATTGCTGCAAGTTCCCAGATCGATCCTGCACCTGCGCGTGAGATTACAATATCAGAAGCAGCAATAAGGTCTGCAATCTCATTCCCTATAAAAGAGTATCTTTTATATCTTTTTCTCAAATCTTCTGAAAGTATAGATATATTTTCTGATAGCTCATTATTTCCTGACTGATGGATAACATAATAGTTTTTAAGAAGTTGCGGTAAAAGTTTTTCAGTTAACCCATTTATTTCCCTTGCTCCAAGGCTGCCGCCAATAATCATTATTACAGGAATATTCTCACAAATAGATGCAATCTCTTTTCCGCGACCAGCATTTGCATTATAAAAGATCTCTCTTACAGGATTTCCTGTAAATATGAGTTTATCATATTCTTTTTCTTTAAAATATTTTTTACTTTCTTCAAAAGAGAGCATAATAAGTTTTGAAAATCTTTTGTTGATGCGAGTAGCAAGTCCAGGGGTATAATCTGATTCATGAGTCACAACAGGTATGCCAAGAATCTTTCCTGCCAATACAGGGGGAACAGAAACATACCCCCCTTTTGAAAATATTATAGCAGGTCTTTTTTTAAGCAAAATATAAAATGAAGCAATTATGCCTGCAAGTGTTCTAAAAATGTCTATAAAATTTCTAAATGAAAAATAACGCCTTAGTTTGCCGGTCTGTATACCAAAAAAAACTATCCCTTTTCCCTGCAAAAGTCTTTTCTCCATTCCGGATGTTGATCCTATCCAGAAAAAGTCGCAATCTATTCCTTTTTCTTTGCAAAGTTTTTCAAAAGAATCCATAACTGCCAAACCCGGGAAAACATGACCGGCTGTACCGCCACCGGTAAAACATGTTGTAATTTTCATAAGACCTCTTGAAGTAGGATAAATATTATTTTAGAATAATACACTAATTTGAGGATATATGAGAAAACTATTTTTTTCAATCTTGTTGCTATTTTTATCAGGGGTTATTCCATATATAGCCTATTCAGATAGCAATATATATGATGCAGATATAATGTATAAAGATATTAAAACATATTTTAGTCATATTTCAGATCAAGAGATAGAAGCTCTTATGGGATCAGGAATGATTGAACGATTTCCATCTTCTGCTGAGGATTTTAGATTTATTCCGGATATACCATTAAAAAAAGATATCTCAGATAGTCTAAAAAAAATAAAATTTAACATAGCTACTGAATCTCTTTATTTTCTCCCTTATAAAAAAGAAAGTGAAGATAACAGAAAAACCCTGCTTATCGACTCTTTTACGATCGCAACAAATATTGAAAAACTTAAAGGCATTAAATATTATTCACTTTCTCATAAAGGAGAAAGAGTATTGTTTGAAAAAGCAGAAATAATTTCAGGAAGAGTACCATATCCTGTAACTGAGGTTCCGACTACTCACTTAATAACTGCACAAATTCAGGACTCAACTTTTGGTGACTATAAATATAAAATCGAATATAATAGTTTATCAGATTTTCTGGTAATGAAAATGAGCAATACAGAAACATTTTCTTTGGCTTTTTTCCCTGTTATTGGAAAAGAATCATTGCTGTTTTATATTATAATTATACCAGTAGAAGAAGGTTTTTTTCTTTACTGCAGTGGCATTTGTAAAACAATAGATTCTGATTATATCAAGAAAAAGGGAAAACAGTATGTTTATAATAGAGTTATTGCATTATACAACTGGTTTAGGGAAAGCTATAATAGCTTATATTGATTTGGAGAACTCTTGGACAAGAAAAAATTTAATATCCCTTCTGTTATAACTATTGCAGCATCCCATTTTTTTCATGATGTTTATAGTTACTTCCTTCCTCCTGCACTCCCTATTATAAAAGAAGCTCTTAAAATAAGTTATTCCCAGGCTGGTATGCTATCTATATTTCAGCGATTTCCAGCTATTCTAAATCCATTCATAGGTGGTTTTATTTCCAAAAAGCCAAGCTCGCTGGTTATTGCTTTATCAATATTTGCAACAGCAATAAGTATGTGTTTTATAACTGCTGCTCCTTCATATATTGTTCTTTCACTTTTAATACTGATAATGGGTTTAAGTTCCTGTTTTTATCATATACCTGCCCCTGTAATGATACGAAAATATGCTGGGGACAAAACAGGTACAGGTATGAGTTTTTATATGGCAGGAGGTGAGCTTGCGCGCGCAGCAGCTCCTTTTGTGATACTTGGTGCTATATTTTTATTTGGAATAACAAAAGTTTATTATCTTATCCCTTTTGCAGCTATTTTTGGCCTTTTATTTATTTTCAAATTTAAAAAAGATGAGAATTGGAATTTTAATACAAAGGATACTGATTCTCAAAAAAAAGATGAACTCGAAGAACCATTTCTTAAAGTTATTGGGAGAATGAAATTATTCTTTTTTACTATTTTTATGATAATGATGGCAAAAGCAAGTATTGCTGCTACTCTTAATGCTTTTCTTCCAGTATACCTTACTTCTACAGGATCATCATTATGGTTTTCAGGCATATCGTTATCTGTGCTTCAAGTAGCCGGAGCTGCAGGTACAATTTTGGCAGGTCCTGTTTCCGACCGTTTTGGTAAAAATAATACATTGCTTGTCTCAACATTTCTTTCCCCTATTCTAATGTTTTTATTTTTGTTTTTAGATAGCTCTTTTTTAATGATAACCATAATTCTTACAGGATTTATTGCATTCTCACCTGCACCTGTGGCAATGGCTTATGTGCAGGAAGCAAGCGGAAAAAATCACACAGTTTGCAGCAGCATATATATGATGATCGATTTCTCAACTATTGCAATATCTATTATTTTAACAGGAATATTGGGAGATTTCTTTAATCTTAAAACTGCTTTTGTATGTTGCGGTATAATTTCCTGTTTTGGATTTCCTTTTGTTTTACTGCTTCGAAAAAGTAAATGTGTTCATATTAAATAATTTTATAAGGAGTCTATTTATGAAGAAAACAATCAAATATTTTAAGTTTATCACTTTTATAACAATAATAATGATTATATCAGGTTGCGCCAGTCTTCTATATGGTGTGCATATAAGGAGCTATGGTAATTTATCATCTGTATTGCCAGGAGGAACTCTCAATTTTAGCTCAACAGGCAGGGGCATAAATTGGGCAGTCAGTTCAACAAATAATGGATCAGGGCCTGTTGCAGCCGGAACTTCCATCTCGCAAAATGGAGTGCTTACAGTAGATCGTAACGAAACTGCCTTGATTCTCTACGTTATAGCAAAATCCACGAAAGATGGGTTCTCCGATATAAAACAAATAAGAGTTGTCACTGTATCCGGAGTAGCGATCACTCCTACAGGCCAGCCAGTATCAACCGGCAGAACTCTTCAATTCAGAGCACAAGTTACAGGAAACAACAACCCTGATTCTGCTGTAACATGGAGAGTAAGCTCTAATGCTGCTGGTACAGGCTCTGTTACACATGGAACCAATATCAATGCCAATGGACTGCTCACTGCAGCAAGCAATGAGACAGCACCTATCCTTTATATTTTCGCTACTTCTGTAGTTGATCCTTCAAAATTCAGCAGTATCAATATTGGTGTTGTTATCCCCATTGTTACAGGTGTAGCTGTTAGTCCTCCAACCCAGTCAATAACAAGCGGCAGTTCACTCCAGTTCAATGCTGCGGTTACAGGCACCAACAATCCTGATCCTGCTGTAATGTGGAGGGTCAGTTCCAACACTGCAGGTACAGGCGCTGTTATGGCAGGAACCAATATCAATGCTAATGGAGTACTTACAGTAGCGCCCAATGAGACTGCACCTATTCTTTATATTTTCGCAATTTCTGTTGCTAATCCTTCAATATCAGGAAACAGCTATGTCAATGTAATTGTCCCGGTTGTAACTGGTGTGGCTGTAAGCCCTCCAACACAATCAATGACAAGGGGTAGCGCGCTACAATTCAGCGCCGCAGTTACAGGTTCAAATAACCCAGGCAATGCTGTAATGTGGAAAGTCAGTTCTAATGCTGCTGGAACAGGCGCTGTTACAGCAGGAACCAGTATCAATGCCAATGGAGTACTAACAGTAGCAGCTAATGAAACTGCGCCTATCCTCTATGTTTTTGCAACCTCTGTAATTAATCCATCAAGATCCGGCAATGCTTCAGTTACTGTAACAGCTCCTGCTGCAAGTTCTAGTACAACTGGCTCTGGTGTTACTGGTCCTGCTGTATCTGGTTCTGGCGCATCTGGTTCCAACACAACAGGTCGTGGTACAACTAGCCCCAGCGTAACTGGGTCTGGCACAACCACTTCTGGTACAACAAGCCCTGGCGGCACAACTAGCCCCAGTGTAACTGGACCTACTGCAACTGGTATAATTGTAACCAATATAACTGTAAATCCATCAACATTTGCCACTAAAACCAACACTACTGTCCAATTCAATGCTGCGGTTACTGGAACCAATAACCCAAGTAATGCTGTGACATGGAAAGTCAGCTCAAATCCTGCAGGCACAGGAACTGTTGCACCGGGAACCAGTGTTAGCGCCAGTGGTTTGCTCAAAGTAGCGCCTAATGAATGGGCAACCACGCTCTATGTTTTTGCAACATCTGTAGTGGATCCTAATAAATCTGCTTCTGCAGCTGTAACTATCACCAATAACACTGGAAATCAGGGCTCGAATCAAGGTCAGGCTCAGGGAAAAAATTAGAATTACCAAGCTCAGAAATGGTGAGAAACAGAAATAATACATATCTATTCCCGGCTGTTCAAACAGCCGGGTTTTTAAATTCTATTAAAAAAAGATTATATTTCTCTACAAGAAGTATATTTTTATACTAGCTTTTCAGAAGAAAAATTACCTTTATTTAAAAATCAGCAATAAGCTTATCATTATTAAAAAAATTAAATCTTATATTGACATTAATTCTAATGAGTTGTAATGTTTTGCATTGTTTTAATCAGCAATTCTGCTATAAAAAGCTGGGTAAGCTGGTAAGCGAAACTAAAGCTATGATCGAGAACAAGTAACCTCTCAAGTCTTATCTTTAGAGAGTCGGCGGTTGGTGCAAGCCGATAGATGAGCGAGCCGGTGAATACATCTCGGGAGCTGCGCACTGAACGATGTTTATATTGACATTCAAGTAGGATGTGCCGGGAATGCCCGTTATAGCATAGGGGTATGTTTGTACCCTCTGAGCGCGCAACTGTGAAGGTGCGCGGAACTGAGGTGGTATCGCGATTGTGTTACAGTCGTCCTCGGATTAATAAATCTAGGGGCGATTTTTTTTTGCCCTGAAAGGGTGTACTGAATATGTTAATCAAAGTATTCCTGCTTCTATTTTTCTTTTCGATCACAATCTTTGTTGGAATTTATTTCCGAAAAAGAGCTGCTAGTGTAAATGATTTTGTTCTGGGTGGCCGCAATGTTGGTCCGTGGCTTTCTGCATTTTCCTATGGAGCAACTTATTTCTCTGCTGTTGTTTTTGTTGGATACGCAGGACAATTTGGCTGGAGATTTGGCACAGCAGCAGTATGGATCGGTCTTGGCAATGCATTTATCGGCTCAATGATGGCATGGTTCCTGCTTGGCAGACGCACGCGCGTTATGACCCATCACTTAAAGAGCGCAACAATGCCTGAATTTTTCGGTTTCCGGTATATCTCAACTCCTTTAAAGATTGCAGCATCTTTCATTGTTTTTATCTTTATGATCCCTTACACCGCCTCATTGTATAACGGGCTTTCACGCCTTTTCTCAATGGCATTCGGCGTACCATTTGAATATTGTATTATAGCAATAGGTATTTTAACTGCAATTTTTGTTGTTGCCGGTGGATACTTCGCGACAGTAGTTAATGATTTTATACAAGGTACGATCATGCTGATAGGTATTACAGCTATTATTGCTGTAGTTCTAAATGATAACGGTGGTTTCATAACAGCTATCAGTTCTCTTGCAATGGTAGAAGGGACCAATGTCAAAGGAGTACCTGTACCAGGTGTTTTTGCTTCTTTCTTTGGTCCAGACCCGTTTTCGCTGTTAGGTGTAATCCTTCTTACTTCTCTCGGAGCATGGGGCTTGCCGCAGATGGTTGCTCGGTTCTACTCTATCAAGAGTGAAAAAATGATCACCAAGGGCGCAGTTGTCTCTACATTTTTTGCAATTTTTATAGCAGGTGGATCTTATTTTCTTGGCAGTTTCGGCAGACTATATGCTCACAAGAATATATACAATGATAAAGGTGGTGTAATTTTCGACGCAATCATACCGGAAATCCTTTCAGGTTTTTCTGCAGTTATGATAGGATTAGTAATTGTACTGGTATTCGCTGCATCAATATCAACTCTCTCTTCATTAGTCATGGCTTCTGCTTCAACATTGACACTGGACTTTTTGAGAGGTCATGTTATCAAAAAAATGAGCGATAAAAAACAATTAGTAATTATCCGTATGTTGATAGT
>WRCW01000091.1 GCA_009783755.1 Spirochaetaceae bacterium | reverse complement strand
TCTTGATAAAGCTTCTAATCAGCAGGAAGCATATCTTAAAACTACAGGCTGGTCATACAGAATTAGTACCTGGTATCTTTATTTCAGAAAGATCAATTTCCCTGCGGATTCGGAGATACATGGGAATTGGGAATGGGCAGGCATATATTTTGGTGAAAAACCTTTTGCAGTGTCAGATGAACGATAACACTGCTAATTGTTGCTCGCTTTACCTTGCGAGCAGTGTTATGCAGTGTTCATGGGAACACTGTATGCTATATATAAAAGATTACAAATGAAAAACAATATTTTTATTATAGTTTTTATTATTATTTTCCCTTCTCTTTTGTTTTCAAGTCCTCTTCCTTTTCGTGGAGAGATCAATAATAAAGTTATTAATATTGATACTGTAAAAAGTATTACAGAAAAACAAAACTGGCTTGATTCTCTGCAAACTCATTCAGGAAAAGAAATATTTACTTTTAACTTTCCGCATAACGAGCTATACAATTTCTATCTGGAAAAATATAGTTCTCCTGAACAAATAAGATGGCTCGATACAGTAATGCAGCGAGCAGATATTTATATTGATTTTATTGATGACCTTGTTCATAAAAATGATATACCGCATGAAATTCTTTATCTTCCTGTAATAGAATCCGCGTACAGGCAAAATGCAGTTTCCCGTTCCGGTGCTGCCGGTATGTGGCAATTTATGAAAAACAGTATTTCCCCTTATGATATGAAAATAGATGATTTTACAGATGAAAGACGGGATTTCTGGAAAGCTACTGAAGGTGCTATTGCAAAGTTAAAATATAATTACGATATGCTTAACAAGGACTGGTTGCTTGCTCTTGCTGCTTATAATTGCGGACTCAACAGGGTAAAAAAAACAATTGATGCAACAGGCATAGCAGATTATTGGCAGCTATGCGAAAAAGGGCTTCTTCCAAATGAAACGATCCACTATATTCCAAGACTTCTTGCAATATCCAAAATTCTTTCTCACAGGGGCAGAAACGGAGTCCCTGTCTACTGGCGGTCTCCGTATCGCTGGGAAAGAATAAAGCTAAGCTACTCTGTAAGCGTGACGAAACTTTCAGAAGTAACGTCAATTCCGGTTGATATAATAAAAAAAGGAAATGCAGAACTTCATTACGATATAACCCCTTCAGGCAGGGATTATTTTTTAAAGGTCCCCGAAGGACATGGATCTGCTGTGCAAAAAGCAATGGCATCGCTTGATGGCAAACTTATGAAGTTTTATTTTTATCAGATAAAAAAAGGGGATACTCTTTACGATATTTCACGTCATTATGGTGTTTCAGTTAGTATGATAGAAGGATATAATAAAGGGATTGATTCTTCTTTTCTTCATATAGGACAGAAGCTTGTTATTCCTGCGCTAAAGGATGTCCCTCCGTATACAGGGAAAAGAATATCTGTAGAAGCGTCTAAGCAACAGGTTTTTGATGATCCGGAAAAATATAAAGGGAGCTATGTTGTAAAACCGGGTGATACTTTATGGTCAATAGCCCGAATGTTTAAAACAGATCCTAGTAATATAGCTCATCATAATGGTATTCTGGTTGATGGCGTTCTTTCAATAGGGATGAAGCTTAAGGTGCCTGAAACAGATAGTTAAAAGATTATAGGAGTATAGTATATGCTGCGTTACCTTGCATTAGTAATTATTTTTCTTTTCCCGTTTTCAATCATTTATGCACAGGGTGTTGAATTTGATTATTATTCAACTGTTGACTGGAGCAAGGGGGAAATGTTTATAAATGTTGAAACTGTTTTTGCTCCTGGCAGCGGTACTGTCAGGATAAGGGATAATAGCGAAGATATTTTTAAAGAAAACTTTTTTAAGATATTTATGGATTCGATCAAAAAGGATAAATATGGTCAGCTCTATTTTAATTCATTTTTTACAGTAGAAGAAAAGATTCAGGCTGATCCCAATATTCTTTCCAATATAGATGATGTTTATAATAATATTATAAAAATATTCAGCATTTACACCCGGGATACGACAGGGATGAATATGCAATATAAACTCGATATTTTCAAAAACATTGGAAGTTATTTTATTAAGCATAAAGAGCCAATAAGATCTGAAAAAACGATTTTATGGACTCCATCTGACAAGTATACCGGAATCATAATTTATGCAGATGGTTCTTATCCTGTGCATGGGGAGAACAATTTAAGCTCTCTTCAGCCTGCCATATATCCAGCAGTATATGATGAAAGAATGAGAAAAGTTCTATCTGTGGAAATGGTAAAACCTGCATATCTTTTGGAATGGGGGAGCGCAGGCTATTTTAGTGATCCCAATGATCCGGCAATAAAAGAGCGGGTTGGAGATAATCCGTTATACACAGCAGCAAGGAAATTATTTGGCCGTTATAGTTCAGATATAATAATACCTGCAGCAGATGCAGATAAATTATTTTATAAAGGGCAAAATGCAAATCTTATATCAGAAGGGAGATTTGTAATTATAAGCACCCTGCCATCAGATAAGCCATAATAACAGAATCCCCTTCAAGATGATCAAGCTTGCAATACTCATTGGGCATGTGAGCTGTTTCATTGATTCTGCTCCAGACAACAGCATCGATCCCTTTGTTTCTTAGGAATGCAGCAACAGTGCCTCCTCCTATCCCTATGACTTTTGATTTTTTGCCATACACTTCTTTGATTGCTTTTTTTAACAAAGAGACAATAAGTGATTTTTTAGAAGTTGAAAGAGATGAGACTTTTTGCACTATTTCATAATTTATTTTTACTTTGTGTTTCTTTTCAATTTTTTTAATAACTTTTTTAATGCCTGAAAGTATCTTGTCTGCTCCTGTTTCAGGAAGTATCCTGCAGTCAAGATAAAAAACATCTTCTCCTGGTATTGTATTTATATTTGGTACATTTGCCTCTTTTTTAGTAGGAGTTATGGTTGTTCTTGGTGGATCAAAAATTGGGTCATGGTCTCCAATATTTTTTTCAAACTCTGCAAGTTTATGAATAAGTTCTGCAGAAACTGCGAAAGCATTTATCCCAAGTTCCGGCCTTGATGCATGGCATTGTTTTCCCAGAGTTGTAATTTTAAGCCATAAAATATTTTTCTCTGCGATTTCTATAAGAGTGCCGCTCTTATCTCCGGAGTCGGGGACAAGTACAAAATCTTCTTTATTAAAAAGATTATATTTTTCTATGAGAAATTTGATTCCATGATCAGACCCCATTTCTTCATCTGCAACAAAAAGAAGTTTTACATCATATTCCGGTACAATATTATTTTCCATAAGAGAAAGAGCTGCAAACACAGAAGCAGTAAGTCCCTGCTGATTATCTTCAACACCTCTGCCATAGATCATGTTATTTTCTACCTTTAGTGTATATGGGTCGCTATTCCAGAGAGAAAGTTCTCCTGGCGGAACAACATCAATATGGGACATGATCCAGAAAGTCCTGTCATGTTTTTTGCCTGGGATTTCAAGCACCATATTGGGCCGTATTCCCCCTTCTGCTCTGATATCTTCTGCATTATACCAATTTACTTTTCCCATTTTTTTTGACTCAAGCCAGTTTTCAAGAGCTTTTGCTTTTGCAAGCTCTCCTTTTCCTCCTGAACCAGGTGAGATAGCAGGTATTGAAGTTAAAAGTCTTTGAAATTCTATTATCTCTTTTCTTGCTGAAGCAATATATTTTTTTATCAATTGTTTTTCCGGCATATTTGGCTCCTGATTTTATCTTAAAACTTTGACAGATATTTTAAAAGAGATATATCAAATTTTATTTAAAAAATACAGGTGCTTAACAAGATGATTCTATATTGGTATAATCCAGGAAGTGCTGCAGCGCGGAGGATTTTTTGAGAGCTTTTTTAATACTGTTGACATTACTTTTTACATCTTCATGCTCCAAAGGGGCAATAGGGTATTTTGTTTCAATATGGCCGCCTGAAAATTCTGCTCTAAAATCAGGAGAAGTTGTAAAAGTAATTTCCCAGTCAGAAATAAGAAATGTATTTGTTGTAGAAAAAGAAAAAAAAATAAGGGAAGAGATCCCAAGATATACAGGAAGATTTTTTAACAAAAAGAAAGAAGCTGAAATATTTTTCAAACAATATGAACCTTATGTTGATATGTTTGCCTATTCCGAGACAAGCCTTAATATAAGAAATTCTCCTGATGTCTCTTCTGGCAGAGAGTATAGATTGAGGCCGAGCCAGATCGTAAAAGTAATAAGTAAATTGCCTAACCCTTCTGTTGTGAACAATATATCGGGATACTGGATAGAGGTTTTAACAGAAGATGGATTTGATGGTTTTTGTTTTGATAAATATCTTAAAGTCTATAAGAAAGAGAGTGTTCTTTCAAAAGGAGATGATGAGGCAAAGCTTGTTAGCAGTTTTTTTGATAATAAGTGGTATCCATCTTCCTATATAGAGATAATAAACAGCGGTAGAATCGTTATAGAAAAACTAAGAACAGGCGAAGGGCTTTTCCCTGACAGGGATGGTAAAAAAATAATAATCCAGACAGAAAAAGAGAGAATCGAATTTTCTTTTCGTAATATGGTTTTTTCAGGCAATAATACCATTGCTTTTCTGGGTACTCCTGTTGAAGTTATTTTTTATTCACCAGAAAAAATTTATATAAAATATACTTATATGGGAGTAGATTATTTATCTTTCTATACAACACTTGAAAAGCCTGTTGATAAATATGTGGAAGCAGAGGTTAGCCGCAGAAATATAGTTATGGATTTATTCTATAAAAGAGGAAGGTATCTCACAAGCGATCTTTATGGGTCGATAAAACTTGAAGACAGAAGAAAATTTCTCTGGACAGGATATGTGAACCTTGTGCCTGATGTTATCCCATTTGGTTATGGGAATTCAGGAACAGTAAAAAATAATTATCTTTTAGCAAAAAATATCAATAAGGGATTTGATGGAGTTCTCACGTTCTCATTTGACACAAGCGGAAGAGAAATAATACTTGCCTATTTTTATGTTGATAATGGGGTGCAGTTCACATATATATCTGAGAAGAATATTGAAAATAATATTATAACATCTGTTCCAGATGATTCTCCTGTATTATTTTTCAGACAAAATATACGATCTCAGGATGCGGAATAGTAAAAAATGTCGTTTGTAAATATAGCAGGCATCTCTGTCGCGTATAGTAACAGAGATGTTATTGATAAAATAAATCTAAATATATCTGAAAATTCTAAAATAGCGTTAGCAGGGGCAAATGGAAGCGGCAAGACAACTCTTCTTAAAGTCATTGTTGGACAAATAGTTCCTGACAGTGGTTCTGTCTCAATGCAGAAAGAGACAAGAATCTCTTATCTTCCTCAATCTGGAGTAGTTTATTCAGGACAAACTCTTTTTAATGAAGCTGATAAGGCATTTATCCCTTTTCAAAAAATGATTGAAAGAATAACAGAAATTGAAAAAGAATTGGCATTGAGCAAAGAAGGGGAGGGAAATATTTCTTCTCTTCTTGAAGAACATCACTTGCTTCAGGAAACAGTTTTAAATAGCGGCTACTATGAAAGGGAAGGGGAAATAGAGACAGTTCTTGCAGGGCTTGGGTTTTCAAGAGCAGATCTTGAAAAAATGACAGAAAGTTTTTCCGGAGGCTGGCAGATGAGAATCGCGCTTGCAAGGACTCTGCTTGAAAAGCCTGATATTTTGCTTCTTGATGAGCCAACCAACTATCTGGATATTGAGGCTCGGCAATGGCTTGAAGATTTTCTGTATAAATTTAAAGGCGGTTATATAATAGTATCGCATGACAGATTTTTTCTGGATGTAACATGCAATGAAGTTATTGAGCTTTTTGATGGAAAGCTTAGCAGATATAAGGGCAACTACTCTGCTTATGAAAAGATAAGGGAGCAGGAATTACAATCTCTTGTTCAGCGTTACGAGAGACAGCAGGAAGAAATAGAAAAGATCGAGTTTTTTATAAGAAGGTTTAGATATAATGCATCAAAAGCAGCTCTTGTTCAAAGCAGGGTAAAGCAGCTTGAAAATATTGAAAAAATAGAAATTCCCGAAAGCCTTAAAAAAATGCGTTTTAGATTTCCATCGCCTCCTCACTCAGGAAAAGAAGTTCTTTTAATAGAAGAATTGAATAAATATTATGGAGATTTTCAGGCTCTTAAAAATGTAAATTTTTATGTGACCAGAGGAGAGAAAATTGCACTTGCCGGAAAAAACGGAGCAGGAAAATCAACTTTATTAAGAATATTGTCTCATACAGATAAAGAATATTCAGGAAATATAAAACCCGGCAAAGATGTAAACACTGGATATTTTTCCCAGGATTTTGAGGCAACTCTTAATAACGAGAATTCTGTAATAGATGAGATTGAGTCTTCTTCTCCTACAGAACTTATCCCATCTTTAAGAAATCTTCTTGGGGCTTTTTTGTTCAGGGGAGATGATATACAGAAAAAAATCTCTTATCTTTCCGGTGGAGAAAAAAACCGTATAGCTCTTTTAAAGCTGCTTCTCCATCCTTCAAATTTACTTATACTTGACGAACCTACTAACCATCTTGATCTAAATTCAAAAGATATTCTTCTTGAGGCTTTAAAAAAATATTCAGGTACCCTTATTTTTGTTTCTCATGACAGATACTTTATTGAAAATCTTGCGACTCGGGTTTTAGAGCTTGATAATGGAATTGCAAGAGATTATCCGGGTGGATATGATTACTATCTATTTAGAAAGAAAAAAGAAGAGGAAGAAAAATCAGGTGATCCAGGCATAAATCTCTTTGCTGAAAATATTTCAAGTGCCTCGCTTGTACAGAAGAATAACAGAACAGATCAAACCGAAGATAGGGAAAAAGAAAAGGCTTTAAAAAAGGAAAAAAGAAAGCTGGAAAAACGGGCAGAAGAAATTATGGTTCTTGTTGATGATCTTGATCAGAAAGCAAAGCAGATCGAAGAGATGATGGGAAAAGTGGAATTCTATTCAGATGGGCAAAAGATCAAAGAACTAAAAGAAAGCCTGCGGCAAAATAAAAACACTCAAGTAGAGCTGCTTAGTGAATGGGAAAGTATAGAAGCAGCCATAAATTCCCTCTAGAATTATTTTATTAGTTCTTATGCTTATTGATAATGCATGAAAAATAGTTAATTACTTACACCATCTATATATTGCAATTGCAAGAACTTTTATTGATTTTATAAAACTGTCAATAAATACATATTCATTTGCGCTATGTGCCATTACTCCATAGCCTGGACCAAATATTACAGCCGGTATATTAGCCTGGTTTATAAAGTGCCTTGAATCATTGGCACCACTCGATCTCTGCTCGATTTTACCTAATATTTCTTTTCCTGCCTGCATTACTGTTTCTAATATTTCTTTTCCATTTTCTCCTAATCTATAAGCATCATCATAATGATTAAAAAGTATTTTAGCTGGATTTTCCTTAAGCCATGGATCATCAATATTCTTGACTGTATCTATTAATAATTTTTTTATTTTTATAAGACCTTCTTGTCCTGTACCAAGATTTGGAGAAAAATAAGCAACTCCATTAAATTTGCACTCAAGCGCTGTTGATGTCGCATAACTTCCTCCCTTTATCTGGCCAATGCCAAACGCCATATTTATGCCATCTTTATTTAGCTCTGCTTCCATCTCCAGAAGTTTTTGCATTACAATTATGGATTTTTCTATAGCGCTTATTCCGTATGGTACTCCTTTTTCATCCCTTTTCCATCGGGCGCCTGTATGGGTTTCTCTCCCTTTTATAACTACTTCATAATAAACTCCACCTTTGCCTTCTGTGTTTACACTTTCTGCATTTGTTCCTTCTGTAGTTATTACTGCATCTGCTTTATACCCTTTCGCGATACAAGCAAGTGTTCCATTTCCAGCATGTTCTTCATTGACAACAGATTGAAGCATAACATCCCCTCTCAATTTTATACCTGTTTTAAGTATTGCTTCCATTGCTTTTATCATAGCGACAATGCCACCTTTCATGTCAGTGGAGCCGCGTCCAAAAATCTTTCCGTCTTTTATTTCTGCACCCCATGGATCTATTGCCCATTTCTCTTTTGGTCCAATTGTTACAACATCTATGTGCCCATTTAAAATAAGGGATTTTCCTCCGCCTGT
>WRCW01000090.1 GCA_009783755.1 Spirochaetaceae bacterium | reverse complement strand
TAGCGAGTCTTTGCACAAGAATGAGCAGAATGTCGAGAAACTAACAGTAGTTTCAGAAAAAGGACGCAGTGGCTTGTATGAAGTATCTAAGGAAATTGAAGAAGTGGTCAGGGAATCAGAAGGACTTTTAGAAATAAACTCTGTTATCGAAAATATAGCCAGCCAGACAAACCTTCTCTCGATGAATGCTGCTATTGAAGCAGCTCATGCAGGAGAAACAGGGAAAGGATTTGCAGTAGTAGCAGGAGAAATCCGAAAACTTGCGGAATCTTCAAGTTCCCAGGCAAAAAATGTTGCACAATCTATTAAAAAGATGAAGGAGTCTCTGGACAGGATAAAGAATTCTGCTGTTACGGTATCAGGATTTTTTGAAGATATTGATGAAGCTGTTCATACTGTGTCGCTTCAGGAAAAAAATATCCGCTCTGCCATGGAAAAACAAAAATTCGGAAGTCGTTCTCTTGAAGAAGTAACGAAAACACTCCAAAACATTACAGGGAATGTCAGGAGTGGATCAACGGAAATGCTTAGCGGAAGCAAAAAGATTTCCGAAAGCGGAAATACACTGGAAACACTAACAGCCAATGTCTCAAAGGGAATAACAGAAATATCCGGTGGGATAAATCAAATAAATAGCGAAGTACAGCATATACAGGAAATAAGCCAACAAAATAAAAAGTGCGTAGATATATTGATAAATGTGATGGGCAAATTCAAGATATCATAAAGCAAAGATTCCTGTATTTATTGACAATCCTGTTTCAAAATGTTACTCTTCGAAATCGATTTTCGGGCTGTAGCGCAGTTGGTTTAGCGTACATGACTGGGGGTCATGGGGTCGCCGGTTCAAATCCGGCCAGCCCGATTTTATTTTCTGTTTTTGAATAACAATCCAAAATGATATTTAAGCAGATTTAAGCAAGGAAATATTTATGCAAATTTATAAAGTTTATTTAAAATTATTCCTCTTATTTGCACTTATTATTGGAATGTTTTATGGTCTTAAATTTTTGTCTGATGAAGGGAGCAGCAAAGGGGGACCAGCACCAACAATCCTTTCCACTAATGTAACACCAATAACTACAGATGGCATTCATAAAATAAAAACAGAAGTAGAGATAAAAAATAATGGCGGAAAGGGATATATTGTTATAGAAATCAAGGCTTCGGCTGGAGATGAAACATGGGAAAAAAATATTGACATTTTAATGAAACCTAAAAAAACTCAAACCCTTCAAATTATTTTTGATGACAGAAATATTGCAAACAAGAATCCTGAATTTAATTTTCATGCATATCCTTTTTTAAAAAAGTAAACCATTAAAAAGTAGATTGTCATTTACCTTTTGATACGATATAGTTTTCTCATGGCAGAATATATTTTAAAAATCCTTACAGCAGCATCACCTCTTGAACTGTTCATTATCTTTATTTTTAAAATTGTTGAAGTCGCAATCTGCACATTGCGAACGATTCTTATCAACAAAGGATACAGGAAGGAAGGGACACTTCTCTCGTTTGTTGAAATACTGCTATGGGTATTTATTGCTTCCAGAGTAATCATGGGGATGGTCGAAGCACCAATAAAAGGCGTTGTGTATAGTATTGCTTTTTCGATCGGAGTCTACTTAGGTTCTGTTATTGAAGGTTATATAGGGATGGGCCGGGTATTGATCCAGACTATTATCTCAAAAGATAAGGCTGAACCTCTTGTTAACGCATTACGGCAAAAAGGGTATGCAGTTACCACCATGGATGCCCAGGGTCGTGATTCCGAGAAAACAGTGCTGATGATCTTTGCCAACCGCAAGGGCAATGAAGAAATCACTAAGGAAATTCATAAACTTGATAACTCTGCCATGATCATTACCAATGATGTTTCAGCGCTTAAGGGCGGGACCGTCGCAGTTGGGGGGAAATTAATAAAATAAACCTGGGCTTTATTCCGGGGGTATACGAAGCAACTTGCCTCCATGCTCTAAATCTTATTGATCTTATTTGGGATTTTGGTCAATTTTATTATTTCTTTCCAAGGTATTTATTTAAAACAAGCGTTACTTCATTAAAGTTCAGCGGCTTTCCTAAATGACCATTCATTCCGGCTGCCAGGCATTTTTCAATATCTTCTTTAAAAACATTGGCTGTCATGGCAATAATCGGAATATTCTTTGCATGCTGATGTTCCAGGGCGCGAATAAGTCTTGCTGCCTCATAGCCATCTACATTGGGCATATGTATATCCATAAAAATAAGATCATATTTTTCCGGATCAGCAACAAATTTTTTAAATGCCTGTTGTCCATCTTCAGCTTCATCAATTTCAACTTTTAAATCTGCAAGGAGTGTAATCACAATCTCTCGGTTAATATCAATATCTTCTGCCAGAAGTATTCTTTTTCCTGAAAAATCTCCCTCTTTGTGCTCATAGCTTGAGCTTTTTTCTGAAAGAACATCAATAGTTTGATCTGCATCCTTTGGTACTTCGACTTTAGCAGTAAATATAAATGTTGTTCCTTGCTCTAATTCTGATTCGATTCTGATATTGCCCTGCATCATTTCTACTATTGTTTTTGAAATAGCAAGCCCTAAGCCAGTACCACCGAATTTTTTGGAAATACTTGAATCAACCTGAACAAAGGAGCGAAATAGCTTGCTTTGCTGTTCCTTTGAAATACCAATTCCAGTATCAGTAACCCGTATTTCCAGAATACATTTCTTGTCATCTCTTTCCAATAATTTTGCATCAAGAGAGATTTTCCCTTCCTCAGGAGTAAACTTAACTGCATTACCTATAAGATTAGCAATAACCTGGGTAAGCCTTTGTTCATCTGTAACAATGCGCTTTGGGATTAAAGGATCTGTGGTTATGATAAATTGTTGTTTTTTCTCGCTAAAGCGGAATTCAAACATATTCGCTATCTGCTGTATCATGGAGGAAAAATCAAATTCCATACAGGAAAGCTCTAATTTGCCTTCTTCAATTTTTGACATATCGAGTATGTCGTTAATGATTTTCAAAAGATGATTGGAAGCTCCTGTTATCCTGGTAAGGCAATAATCTTTCCGCTCAGAATTTGTTGTATTTTGAGCAATTGTAGTCATGCCGATAATCGCATTAAGCGGGGTACGAATTTCATGACTCATGTTTGCAAGAAAATTGGATTTTGCGTTGCTCGCATGCTCCATTCGTTTATTTACCATTACTATCTCAGTCATGTCATGAAAAAGAATAAATGCTCCCTGGAAGGCATCATTTTCATCATACATAGGTGTAAAATGAATTGCATAGTATCTGGACTCACTATCCTTATCAATATTCATCTTCCGTTCAAAAACAACCGGATTTTTTATTTTCATGGATTTTTCAAATAAATCTACTATTTCTTTTAGTTGATCCGGCTCGCAAAAGTGGGAAAAAACCTGGGTATAATGTGCTTTACGTATACTTGCAAAATTTGTGATATTGGTCTTTTGCAGAAATATATTGGCACAATATACCAGTCCGCCATTTTTATCCAGAAGCAATATTATATCCGGACTATTTTGGAAAACCATATTCATGTAACTATCCTGACGGGAAAGCCAATGGTCCTTGATCGAGCGGACATATTCGTATATTACTGTCAAAACAAAAACAAAAAAGTAAACACCGCATACAGTCATGGCTTCTGCAAGAGTATAGCTGTAAACACTTATATTCAGAATAAAAGTTAAGATCATGAATATGAATATCAACAATGCAGGTAATAACCCGACTGGCAGTCCTAAAGTAAAAATAGACATCAATGGATATAAGTAAATCCATAAGCTGGTAAACTGTACTTCATTTTTTGAAACAAAAGCCAAGCTGCAAAAACAACCGAATAAAGCAATTATAATAAGGCCTCCGACCATAAAAGGGATCTCTGTACGGAGGAGGAAGATGTTCAGAAACATAAGAAATCCTATTATTAGCTCAAGCAACCCCTTGTCTACCATGTCATTTCGCATGTTAGAGACGCCAATCACAATAATAAGAACAGATGCAATTAAATAGGTTATATTAAGGACAATAAGACGGATTACGGCATCCATATCCTTTTCGTCTTTTATTCCTGTATATTTTCCGCTGGTAAGCAAGGAAAAAAACAAATCTAATTTACTGGCCATTAACCCAACCTATGTCGTAACCGTATTTTGTGGAGTCTTTTTAAAAAATTTAATTGTACAAAAAATAACTACAAGAATTCCCAGTATTAGCAGCAATAATGCTATACCAAGTTGTAATACTAAACCAGAAGTATTGCCACTACCATGCAATAAAAGCATTCCCCGGCTTTTAATTGATAATATGAGCGAAGTAAAAGTTATTGCCAGCATAATTACTGCAGGAATGAATAATACCAATATTCTCCTTCCAGTTTTTTTCATAAACATTATACAGGCAACAAGGGCCAACGCTGCAAGAAGCTGGTTTGCAGCTCCGAAAAGTACCCAAATATTTTGATACCCCAAAATTGCCAGGAGATAAGCTGGAAGTAGAGTAAATAATGAAGCAGCAGGCTTACTTTTTAATATTTTGAAAATCGGATTTATTTGTTTAGATTCTTCATTTTCTGCTTGGAACAACTCCTGAAAAGAGAGACGTCCCAACCGTGCTACTGTATCCAGTGTTGTTAATACAAAAGAAGAAACAGCCAGAGAAACAATGGTAAATGAAATTTGAGCAGGAAGCCCTATCTTATGTAAAAAACCAGAGACTGCTGACGCAAAAACAACAGGGGGGGCTTCTTTTGAGAGCTCTCCTCCTACTGCAAAAGAGCCAACTGCAATAAGAGCAAGAATAGCTACAAGCGTCTCCACCAGCATTGTTCCGTAGGAAACCGGCAACATATACTTTTCACTGTTTAGTTGCTTGGAAGTGGCACCAGTTGTTACCAGAGAATGAAAACCGGAAATTGCTCCGCAGGCAATTGTTATAAAAAGAACCGGGAAAAGGTAGTTCCCATTTACATTGAACGAGGTAAAAGCAGGGATCGTGATCTTTGGATTTGTAAGCACGACTCCCATAAAAGCTGCAAGAATCATTGCAATAAGCAGAAATGAATTAAGGTAATTTCTGGGCTGACCCATCATCCAAATAGGAATTACCGAAGCAATAAAAATATAAGCAAAGATAAAATAGAGCCAGGCAGTCTTTGGGAAAAATACAGGGAAATATATCCCCAGAGCTATACAGGCTATTAACAAGTCAATGGCAATAATCCCGCTTGCAAGATCCGAAGACTTCCTCCTGTAGATAAGTATTCCAAGCGCAAGTGCTGCTGGAATAAAGAGGAGCGATGTTGACGCTACTGAGGCATTAGTTGGTATGCGTGCACCTGTAATGTCAAAGCCGGCAAAAGTGCTGGCAACAATATCAGCAAAAACTGCAGCAATCAGAATTGAAAAAAGCCAGACAAAGATCAAAAAAAAGCGTTTGCCTGCTTTCCCGACATAATGCTCAATTACATAACCTATTGATTTCCCTTTATTTCTTACCGAAGTATATAAAGTTGCAAAATCATGAACAGCGCCAAAAAATATAGATCCTAACAGCAACCATAAAAGAACAGGCACCCAGCCAAACATTGCTGCTATTATTGGACCATTGATCGGTCCTGCTCCGGCAATTGATGCAAACTCATACCCGAATACTACAGATGAAGATGTTGGAACATATTCTTTGCCATCTTCAAATTCATGCGCAGGTGTTTTTCTTTTGGGATCAATACCCCAAATCCTTGCAAGAAAACGACCATAGAATAAATAAGCAAGAAAAAGCACCACTGCGGAGATTAGCAAAATGTATAATCCATTCATAACTCGATATTATAACATTGTTGTTATTAAAAATCTATAAAGAAAATAGCAAATGGTGATCTAATTCTTGCTACTTAATGAGTAAATTTTATGAAAGGAAAACTTTATTATATTTTTTTTGAGATAACACTTTTTTAGCCTGCTTTTCAATTTTTTCAATTGGAAAATGGGTATTTTATATTGCAAGGATTTTAGTTGGATTTTTGCCGAAGACCGGACTTGAACCGGAACGGCCCTTATGAGGCCGGAGGATTTTAAGTCCTCTGTGTCTACCATTTCCACCACTTCGGCAATTGACAGAAGATATCATACTTTTGAAATAATTATTGGTCAAGTATATGATTATAAACTAAAGTAGTTATCAGTTATTGCCTTCAAAAAAATAATTGTTTAGAATATTAAAATGATACAGGATTCACCAATACTTCCAGGAATGATTGATTCTCATTTCCATTATATAGAGATGATAAAAAAAGGCATTGATACTGTAAAAGTAATTGAAGAGTGCTTTGACTCAGGAATGCAGGCACTAGTTGATATATCAACAAGCATTTTCAATTATGATGCAAGGCTTCAATTTGCCATGAAGAATAATAATCTTTTCATAACTGTTGGCATAAGTCCGGGAAAAGCAGAAAATCAGATCCAGGAACTTGAAAAAATGGTGGAAACTCTTGAAACCCAAATAAATGATGCAAAAGAAACAAAGAAGCTTATTGCAATAGGTGAAACAGGGCTTGATTGGTACTGGAAACATGGAACACCGGAAAGACAAATTTTTCTTTTTGAAAAACAACTTGAAATTGCACAGAAATTTGATCTGCCTGTGATCATACATAATCGGGAAGCAGACAAAGAAATCCTTAATGTTTTAAAGAAAAAAACCCCTTCGCGCGGCGGAATTATTCATTGCTTTTCTTCTGATTATAATTTTGCGTCAAAGTGTATTGATCTCGGTTTTTTAATATCTTTTGCAGGTAACGTGACATACAAGAAAAATACAACTCTTCAGGAAGCTGCTAAAAATATTCCTGTTTCATCGATTCTTGTTGAAACAGATTCTCCTTATCTTTCGCCTCAACAAGTAAGAGAGCTGCCCAATAATCCTGCTTTTGTTGGTTATACATACGCATATATTGCAGAAAGCAGAGGAGAAGATATCAATAATTTTATTGCCAGCATAAAGGATAATTTTATCCGGTTATTCCAATGTGAATTTGCATAATAAACCAGCTTTAGAAGTGTTTTAAATCATAAACTAAAAAAGGCATCCCCATAAGGAGATGCCTTTTAATTATCTTTTACTTAAAATAGTCTTAGAAATATTTTGATACAAAATCAATCATTTCATTTGTAGCTTTTGTAAAAGCAGCTGCATTTTCAATAAGAGATGTAATTTCATCAAACTGTTCGATAGCATAGCCATCTTCTGCATAGCTCTTAACAAAGTATGGAACTGTTTCAAGTTTCTTCATAATTTTTTCATCAAGCGGCCTCTTCCATCCATCAGGAACTTCCCTATTTCTGTAGTGATAGAGAACATCCCCGATCATCTCCGGAGGACATGTGAAAACCATTGGGCTTCCTGCAAACATATCAACATGAGGATATGAAATCTTACCATCAAATCCAAGATGTTTTCTTGCAGAACACATAAGCATTTTTAAAGGAAGTTTTCTTTCAGTAAGGAATTGAATTGTTCTTTTCATTACAGCATTTGATGCTTCCCTTAATTCAGTAGGGGTAATATCCATATTGTTTTTGTCTATATATCCCCTTAGCGCAGCAGAGTCTTCAAGGCGTCCGGACATCTGTGTAATAACAGCTTTCCAGCCATGTCTTTCTTTGCCGCTCTTTCTATGTGCGGTAATACCTTCATTTACTGAATTGGCTACTGCCATGATCTGTGAAACATTAAAACATGTTGTAGCGTTAGTCGCAATACCTTTTGATGCAAGATATTTGAAAACAGGTATTCCTGCAGTTGAAGCAGGTATTTTGATCATTACATTGGGAGAAAGTTCAGAAAGTTCATCTGCCATTGTTTTCATTGCAAGTTCATCCTTCATAAGATTAGGATCAACCTGTCCAGAAATATGACCAAGTTTTCCGTTTGATGCTTCAAAAAGAGGCATGAATTTTTCAGCTCCTCTTTTTACATTTTCTTTATAAACTTCTCTGAAAAGGCCATATTTTGATTTTCCTTTATAGCTTTTTCTTATTTGTTTTATAATATCGATCCACTCATCTGTTCTCTTCTGGAGTACAGCCCATGAAAGAGGAGGATTTGTTGTGCATCCTTTAAAAGCCCATTGAGAAACAGGAGCATCGAGAAACATAGAGTTTACTTCTTTTTTAAACCATTCC
>WRCW01000089.1 GCA_009783755.1 Spirochaetaceae bacterium | reverse complement strand
TTATTTATTAATCTCTATAAATTTTTTTATTGATCTGTCGTATGTTTTTTCTATATTTTGAGGGAAATAACAGGCAGGGAGTTCTTTTTGCGACCTATGATAACTAAGACATTCACAGCAGATCCCTTTTCTGCTACAGCCGGAATAGCTGCAATTACATTTCTTGAGATTAGCAGATTCATTATTGCATCCCATAACTCTCTCCTGTTTCTAAGTTATCATTTAAATACTACTATATATTTTCATATAAAGCTACTATTTTAAAAACCCCGACCTCCATTGGGGAATGCCCTACCTCGCTGTCTGATGTATGGATGCTGAAATCCAGCGCAGGGGTATTCTGATCCTTCGGAATCGGGAGTTGGACAGACCCGGTGAGTACCAACCGACAGAGGAATAGAATTTTTAAAACATATTTGACAAGAAATGAGCATTGTGCAATATTTATATCATGTTTGAAAATACCTACTTATATCTTATTGACTCTTTAAACAAAGACAATGCAATTATTCTAAAAAAAGCTCTTGAAACAGTTCCTGGAGTAAAAAGCGTTGCAGTTTCGCCTCTAAAAGGATTGGTTGAAATAATAGCAAAAACCGATATGACTGACTCGCTAAAACTTGCCTGTTCAGTAGCGAAAGTGAAACTTAGAACAAAAGTCAGTCGCGGAAAAATTTAATATAATTCATTAACTTCTCTACACTTGTCGCAAGAGTAAATCCATTGCATTGCATATTTTTGGAGGCATGGATGGATTCTGCTTTCCAGTGGAATAACACTATTGTATAATTAGTCTTATGGTATTAAACGATTTTCATTGCCACTTCTATACGTATGACTCAGGCGCGGCAATGGATAGGATAATCACATGGGTTTTGTCTAAAAATATTATACTGATGGATTCCAACTCTCCTGCACCGGAAGCTAAAGATTTTTGCCAATCGGAAAAACAAGTGAGTTGGTACCAGGGCTCCGAAGGGCACGGCGATCCAGCGCAGAGAATTTCTCTTGGAATGATACTTAATAATATCCGTGAAAAAAA
Source organism: Spirochaetaceae bacterium (assembly GCA_009783755.1). Classification (GTDB taxonomy): domain Bacteria; phylum Spirochaetota; class Spirochaetia; order CADAEX01; family CADAEX01; genus WQTU01. The sequence goes on along the minus strand of WRCW01000089.1, from coordinate 7,197 downwards.
CTTATGGGAAAAAGGGACACTCTTTTCTTTATCCAAAAACAAGGAAAACTTTAATGTAATACCATTTATCGGGATCCATCCATGGGATAGCGCAGAAGCAGACGAAGAAACAATAAATAGTCTTGAAGAAATATCATCTAAAACAGGAGCATTTATAGGAGAGTTTGGATTTGACAAACTCAAAGGAGGAGATAAAGAAAAACAACTTTATCTCTTTAAAAAGTGCCTGGAAATTGCTTTAAGAAGCGAAAAACCCTTTACGATACACTGTGTCCGCTCATGGGGACTTTTGGCAGAAGAGCTTCAAAAAGTAAAAAAAAGGATTAAAGCTCCATTTATTGTACATGCGTATAACGGATCTGCAGAGATCATTAAAATAATAACAAAGCTTGGAGGCTATCCCTCTTTTGGACTTGAAAGATATGGAGCTTTTTCGCGAAAAGCTGTTGATTCAATTTTAAAAATAAATTTAAAAGACCTTTTGCTTGAAACAGATTTTACCTGTTATTTAAAGCAACCCACACCTTCATCCGGATCAGATGATGAGACAGAAAACAGCATAAATGTTGCGCACGCATGCCCTGTCATACAGGCGGAAGCCGGTATCTCTCCCAGCTATGCGGAAGACAACTATTACGGAGAAAAATATATAAAGAGATTATTTGCTGTCTATAATGAAGCAGCATCTATTTTAAAAATGGATATAACAGAACTAAGCGGAGCAATCGAAGAAAATGGAAAGATTTTCAAGGCTTATACAATTAATAGGAAATGAAAAAATTAAAGTCCTTGCAGAGAAAAGAGTCACAGTTGTAGGACTTGGCGCTGTAGGAGGATTTGCAGCAGAAGCCCTTGCCCGGTGCGGGACAGGTCATTTTACTCTCGTAGATTTTGATGTTATTGAAGTTTCAAATATAAACAGACATATAGGAGCGCTTGACTCTACAGTTGGAAAACCCAAAGTCGATGTAATGGGAGAAAGAATAAAAGATATAAATCCATCCTGCATAGTAAGCAGAAAAAATATCTTTGCCCATAAAGATTCTTTTGATTCAATATTTGAAGAAAAGCCAGATATAGTAATAGATGCTATCGACTCTCTTTTGCCAAAAGCAGAATTACTTGCATATTGTGTTACAAACAAAATACCAATCATATCATCCATGGGTGCAGCGCTAAAAAGAGATCCATCTAAAATAAAAATAGCAGATATTTCTAAAACAGATGTCTGCCCTCTTGCAAAAAAATTAAGAAATTATTTAAAACAAAAAGGGATAACAGAAGGGATAACAGTAGTATATTCAACAGAGCCTCCAATAAAAACAGGACTGCGCCCACCTCATAAAAATAACACTCAGGATCAGGAAAAAGAAAATGGATCTTCACATATAAGAGGGAGAGAGAGAAACATACTTGGGAGTTATCCAATAGTTACAGCAATGTTTGGACTATATGCAGCGCATGCTGCAATAAAAACAATCATTGGTGATTGATCATTCTTCTATGACTGTATAAATAAGAGGAAGCTCATCCGGCTCTTTGTCTCCTATTTTATAAGCTGATTTAAAAACAGAAATTGAATCGTCCAGATTCTTTGTCTCATTTACATAAAATATAGCAAGTTCTTCTCCTGCTTTAACAAAATCACCATGTCTTTTGGTAAGCCATATACCTACAGCAGGATCAATGGTATCTTCTTTTTTTTCTCTTCCTGCTCCGAGCATCATTGCTGCAATACCAACATTTTTTGTTTCAATCCCTGTTATATATCCTTTCTTGTCTGACTTGACACCTATTTTTTTTGCAGCCTGAGGAAGAAGCAAAGTATCAGCAACAACTTCTGGATTTCCATTTTGCATCTCTATCATTTTAGCAAGTTTAAAAAGAGCTTTTCCCGAGACAATAGCATCTTCCAGTTTTTCGAATGCTTCACTTTCTGTAGCACAAATATCAGATATCATGAGCATTCTTGAGGCAAGTGTAAAAGCGACCTTTTTTAAGTGCGATTCGTGCTTCCCCTGAAGAACTTCTATTGCTTCTCTTACTTCGAGTGCATTGCCTACACTAAAGCCAAGAGGCTGATTCATATCAGTAACAATACCTATAGTTTTTCTCCCTGCAAGTTTTCCTATTTCCACCATACCTTCTGCAAGCCTTACAGAATCTCTTATTTTTTTCATAAAAGCGCCGTTACCTGTCTTTATATCAAGAACTATTGCATTGCTTCCGGAAGCTATTTTTTTACTCATTACACTTGATGCAATAAGGGAGATATTATCCACTGTTCCTGTAACATCGCGAAGTGCATAGAGTTTTTTATCTGCAGGGACAAGTTCTTTGTCCTGTCCTATAAGAGAAAGTCCTGTTTCCGATACTATTTCTATAAATCTCTTCATCCCGATATTTACAGAAAAACCAGGAATGGATTCAAGTTTATCCAGGGTACCGCCTGTATGGCCAAGCCCCCTGCCTGACATTTTAGCAACTTTTCCGCCGCAAGCTGCTACAAGAGGAGCTACGATGAGAGTTGTCCCATCGCTTACTCCGCCTGTGGAGTGTTTATCTACTTTTATGCCTGCTATTTCTGAAAGGTCTATGACATCTCCTGAATGCGCCATTGAAAGAGTAAGGTCTGTTGTTTCACGGGAATTCATCCCTTTACACCAAATTGCCATTAGCAATGCAGAAGCCTGATAATCTGGAATTGTTCCGTCAACATATCCTTTGATAAAAAAATTGATTTCTTCACAAGACAGAGGCTCGCCCTGTTTTTTTCTTTCTATAAGGTCAGTTACTAACATACGATCATTTTAAAACCATTATCAATCATTTTCAAGTCAGGTTTTTACTTAACTTTTCCTGAATCTTTAAAAGATGGGCAGTTATACCCTGTATTTCGAAAGACAGCAAAAGAGGGAAGCTCTTTACATTTTACATTAAAGACAGAACATGAGCGGGGGAAATTTTCTTCCCAAGTCACTTTGAAATAAATACATTTTAAACAGTCTGGAGGCGAATTAACTTTTTCCACTAAAGCAATAATAAAAAGAATTATATAACAGGGCAAGCCCTGCGTGAGAAAACCTTTGTTGCCCTGCTCCTCAAATTGATCGCAGTATAGCCCACAGAATATCTTTTGCAATTACCAGTAAAATATGATAAAATTATCTCATGCGTAAAACAGAAGAAGAAAATACATCCAATATAGAAAAAGCATGGATCGTAGGAATTAATTTTTCCAGCAATAAAGCTCCCGGCGGAGGTGGCAATGTTGGAAAAGAAAGTATAAATAACCACTGCGATGAACTCTCATCTCTTCTTAAAACACTTGGAGTAGAAACCATTGGGAGAACCGTTGTTTCCGTAAAAAAACCTTCTCCTGCTTTTCTTACAGGAAAAGGGCAAACAGAAGAGATCATCGCAAAAGCAGTTGAATCAGATTCATCTCTCATTGTATTTGATGACGACCTCTCTCCATCGCAGCAAAAAAACTGGGAAGAATTATCAAATAAAAGGGTAATAGACCGCAGGGAAGTTATAATAAATATTTTTGCTGAACGGGCAAAAACAAAAGAAGCTTTGCTGCAGGTAGAGCTCGCCTATAATAAATATATGCTGCCAAGGCTTGTGGGAGCATGGAAACATCTTTCCCGGCAAAGAGGAGGACATTACGGTGCAAAAGGGTCAGGAGAAACACAGATCGAAACAGACCGCAGAGTTCTTCGCAAAAAAATAACAGTACTAAGAAAAGAACTTGATGAAATCATCAAACAGAGGCAAACAAGAAGAAAGTTAAGAGATAGCAGCGAAGTCTTTTCCTGCGCAATTGCAGGATATACAAATGTGGGAAAATCAACCCTTTTAAATACTCTTACAGGTGCTAATGTAAGTGCAAAGAACAGATTGTTTGATACGCTTGATCCTGTAACAAGAAAATTGCATCTCCCAAGCGGAAAAGAAATTGTAATAACAGATACTGTAGGCTTCATAAGAAAACTTCCCCATCCATTGATCGAGGCTTTTAAATCAACTCTTGAAGAAACGCTTTTTTCTGATCTTGTCATACTTCTGCTGGATGGTTCAAGCAAAGAGGTAAAAAGCCATTATCAAACATCAATGGAAGTTTTAAATGAAATAGGGGTTGATAAAGAAAAGATTATGGTAGTATTTAACAAGAGCGATATTGCAGCTACTCAGGGTGCAACTCCTTTATTCATTAAAGAGTATAGCGATTCGTTTTTTATCTCTGCTTTGGCAAAAGAGAATATCGACAAATTTATTTCAGAGATTGAAAAAAGAGCAGCTCGCATAAAACCCTAATAGTAGCATACATCCCACAATGCGGGCTTTGCCTGCATCCGCACTGCTTAATTCCCAGCGCTGTCCGCCATCCTTGGCTAGCGCTGGGCGCTTGGCAGCGTCCCTATGGACACTGCCCGCCTGCGGCGCATGGTAAATCGCTCGCAGGCGTCCATGCCGCAGTTTATATTTCTATAATTTTTCTACCCTGCGTATCCATAACAGCGGCGTCCATGCCGCGACGCAGGATGTGACCTCCTGTCGCTACCCTGCGTTTCCATAATAGCGGCATCCATGCCGCGACGCAGGATGCGACCTCCTGTCGCTAATACTCAACCACAAAGCGGGAATAAAATCCCTGATACGGCTTTTCTCGGATTTCTACAGAGGTTACCCTTGCTCCCGGAGGACCAACTTTGATCCAACCAATAAAATCATCCATATCTTTTGCATCCCCTTCGCATTCGAGCTCCACAGAGCCATCAACATTATTTCTAACCCACCCAAAGACATGGTGTTTTCCTGCAGCTCTTACTGCCGAATAACGGTAACCAATGCCTTGTACACGACCAGAAACAAGGATACGAAAACTTTTTTTATTATTTTGCGATCCTGTCATTGACTATCCCTGACTCAGGAGTATTAATAAAAGAATTAATTTTTGAGAAATCAACTGGCTTTGTTAAAACAAGATCTGCTGTTTTGGATAAATCTTCTGTAGTATCAGTATCTTTGTCTTTAATATATATGATTTTATAATTTCCGACTCTTCCTTCTTCTTTGCCGGACAAACTCTTAAGCTTTTCAATAGAAATATCGCTTATATTTTCAGATACAATTATATATTCAGGATTTTTCATTGCTATCAGTACACCTGCATCGAATCCATTGGTTGTTGTAAATATATTATAGTCAGGGTAATCATGTTCTATTTTTTCTTTGAAAGACTGTAGAAAATTCTCATCAACATCTGCTATCAATATTTTCTTTTCTTTCACATAAGGGAGAAGTTCTTTAGGTATTTTCATTTTTCGCTGTTGGAGAAATTCAACCAGATATTCAGAATATATCCTATATTGTCCTCCTGGAGTAACGAAAGCTTTTAAATGCCCCCCCTTTACCCAGTTTATGACTGTCTGGTTGACAACCCCGCAAATATTTGCAGCTTCCAAAGCAGAAAAAGTTCTTATTTTAGCTTCTTTTTTTTTCATATCAGCCTTAGTTATCAGCCCCTATATAACTGACCCATCAGCAATTGTAGAATTTTTGCCAATAATTATAATGCCATCCCTTACATAGTAATCATTATGATCACTATCTTTTCTTTCAATATCATCAACGCCTATCCTACAGTGCCGCCCTATTCTGGCATCTTTATCTACTATTGTATTTTTTATTATTGATCCTGCTCCTATTCCAATATTAGGAATTCCTTTTTCATGGTTTTCATTTTTTTGAGGATCTGTTTCATATCTGTCAGCGCCCATACAATAGACATTTTCAAGACTTGCTCCAGACTCAATAATTGTTCTTATTCCAATAAGAGAATTGGTTATAAAAGCATCTGTAATTATAGAACCTTCTCCGGCAAGTGTATTTCTAAATGTGCAAGTATTGATTTTTGATGGTGGAAGTTCTTCCCTTCTGCTATAAATTGGGCTTAATTCATCATAGAGGTTAAAATAGGGATATAAAGATGCAAGATTAAGATTTGCTTCGTAAAAACTTCTTATTGTTCCAATATCTTCCCAATATCCATCATATATATAACCTTTTACCCTGTATCTATTTAGTGCATCGGGTATAATTTCTTTCCCAAAATCAGAAAAATCAGAATCAAGACATTTTTTTAATGTATTAACATTGAAAATATAGATACCCATAGAAGCAAGATATTCTTTTTTATTATCACCTTCGCCAACTGATTTATCTGAAGTAAGTTTAAACTCAGATATATCTGCATCAGGACCTGGTTTCTCTTTAAAGCTATTGATAAACCCTTTTCTGTCTATACTTAATATTCCAAAAGAGCTTGCAGCTTTTCTTGTTACAAGAGTAGAGGCAATGCTTATTTCTGCTTTGGATTCAATATGTTCATCAAAAAATTGTCCAAGATCCATTCTATACAACTGGTCGCCTGAAAGTATCATAACGTATTCTGGTTCGTGAGCTAAAAAACTGTTAAAATTTTTCCTTACAGAGTCGGCAGTGCCAAGAAACCATCCGGTAAAGGAGTCAAGGGATTGTTTTGCAGCCATAATTCTTACAAACCCTCTTGAAAATGCATCAAACTGATATGCTGAAGTAACATGGTTATTGAGAGAATCTGAATTAAACTGTGTAACAATAAAAATTTGTTTTATTCCTGCATGGATACTGTTGGAAAGTGGAATATCTACAATCCTATACCGGCATCCAAATGGGACAGCAGGCTTTGCTCTGGCTTTTGTAAGCGGGAAAAGCCTTTCGCCTTTTCCTCCTCCAAGAATAACGCAAATAATTCTGCTCATACAGTCCCTCCTGTAAGCAAATAATTTAAAATATCTCTAATTAATTAAATTACGCTAATTACTAAAAGTCAAACAATTTATTTAATAATTATTTTGTCCTAAAATGGGTGTTCCAATGGGAAAAATTCATATTTTCTATTTTAAAAATGTATCTTCTATTATAAAGTTTATTATATAATGTTATGTATTCATCCGCAGACTTTGTCCATGAAAAATCTTTTCGCATAGCCCGTTTTTTCATACTATTTATATCTTTTTTCTTATTATACCAGACAGATAATGCCCACCCTACTGTATTATAGATCGACTGAGGGGTCAAATCATTAAAAACAAATCCTGTTCCTTTTCCAGTTACCTCGTTATAATTTTCAACACTATCGGCAAGTCC
>WRCW01000088.1 GCA_009783755.1 Spirochaetaceae bacterium | reverse complement strand
GCATCATGGAGATTTGCATAAACTTTCACAAATTTGGGAGTAAACTTTTTATACATCCCCAGCATATCGTGGAAAACAAGAACCTGCCCATCGCAATCTATTCCTGCTCCAATCCCTATTGTTGGAATTGAAAGTTTTTTTGTTATTATAGCTGCAAGGCTGGCTGGCACTGCTTCGAGAACTACCATAAATGCCCCAGCTTCCTGAACAGCAATAGCATCATCTATCAGTTTTTTTGCCGCATCCAAAGTTTTTCCCTGTACTTTAAATCCCCCGAGCAGGGCAGATGTTTGAGGAGTAAGCCCTATATGAGCGCATACAGGAATCCCTGCTTTATAGACAGAATTGATTACGCCTGCATATTCTGTGCCACCTTCAATTTTAACAGAATCTGCAAGCCCCTTCTGATAAAGAAGCCCGGCATTTTCTATAGTTTTTTCAATAGAAACATTAAAACTCATAAAAGGCATATCTATAATAATATGAGTATTTGGAGCCCCTCTTCTTGCAGCTTTCAGGTGTATCATCATATCTTCCATTGTTACAGGTACAGTACTATCATAACCAAGCTCTACCATTCCAAGGGAATCACCAACAAGAATTATATCTACTCCTGCTTCCTGCGCAGCCATTGCCTGATAATATGTGTAAGCAGTAACCATTGCTATTTTTTTCCCTTCCTGTTTCATCTCTATATAGTTATCTGCCAGAAGCTTTTTCCTATCATTATCTTTCATTTTAAAAACTCCTCAACTTATTTCTGCTTTTTATTAATTTCTTTTGCAAGAATATCTATAATTTTTTTTGCAACATTTTCTTTTAGATCCATTGATATTTTTTCCCTATATCCACTCTGTGTAATGATAAACATTTCATTGGTATCGGACTCAAAACCTACCCCTTTCTTGGAAACATCATTCACCGCAACCATATCTGCTTCTGCTTTTTCCATTCTCCATTTTGCATTATCAAGCAGGTCTGATTCAGGCATATTATCAAGAGCGCGGAATATAAGAAGATAAACCGAAGGATACTTTGCTTTTATACCATCAATTATTTTTGGAGTAGGCTTTAACCGTATAACAAGAGAATCCTTGTCATGAGTTGATATTTTTTCTGTTGATTTCTCTTCTGCCTGCCAGTCTCCAACTGCTGCAGCTGCTGCAAAAATATCATAGGGTCTGCTCTCAAGCTCTTTGTAAACAGTGTTATACATTTCCTGGGTAGTATTTGAATAAATAACTTTTATTTTTTTTGATGGGGTTACAGATATTTTTCCTGCAATCAAAGTAACATCTGCTCCTGCTTCTGCTGCTTTTTCCGCAAGCGCCACTCCCATCTTGCCAGATGAGTTATTTGTTATGACTCTTACAGGATCAATATATTCAACAGTCCTCCCTGCTGTAACAATCATTCTTTTCCCTTCAAGCAACTTTTTCTCGTAAGCAGGTGAAAGCACTTCCTGAACCTTATTATATATTTCATTGTTCTCTGGTATTTTTGCTTTTCCTTCCTCTATGCGGGGCTGCATAACAGCAATACCAATAGTGGCAAGTTTATCAATGTTCTGCTTTACAAAAGGGTGTTTATACATGGGCTCATGCATTGCAGGAACAATGATCAAAGGTATTTTTTCTCCAATAGCAGTTGTTGCAAAAGTTGTAACAGAAGTATCATCAATCCCTGCTGCAATTTTTCCTAATGTATTTGCTGTGCAAGGTGCAATAATCACAAGATCTGCTTTTGTTTTTGTATTTCCCGCAAGCTCCACATGTTCTACCTTACCTGTTAATTCGGTTATAGGATAACGGCCTGTTGCCCAGTGCATAAGATCAGGATGAATTATTTTACAGGCTGCGTTGCTCATTACAGGGAAAACATCTGCACCATGGCGCATAAGAAGCCTTGCAAGATCAGAAGATTTTACAGCAGCAACACTTCCTGTAATACATAATATTATTTTCTTCCCATCCAGCTTGTCATCCAGAGTGCTTTTTATATCAAACGAAGGATGTTTTTCTTCCATATTTAAACCCCGCTAATCTCTCCTGAAAGTTTTAAAAGCCTTTCAGACATAAATATAAGAGAATCTTTTAATACCTTTTTATTATCATAAGAATCATATATTGATTTTAATTCTTCTTTTGTTTTATTTTTATAACTTTTTATTTGTGCTGTAAGCAAAGGGAGAACTCTTGTAATATTATCGATTATTGAAACATGAGCGCTATTTGGAGTTCTTGAAAGAGGATTAAGATCAACAGTAACAACTTTTTTTCCAAGTTTAACCAGAGCCTGTGTTCTATCTCCATCTTCAAGAGGAACAAAAACCATATCTGCTTTTAAGATTCCATCAGGATCAACTATTCTTCTGTCACTGGAAAGTTCTTTAATAATACTGCTTTTCCCGCTTACACCAAGCACTGTTTTAGCCCCAGCTTCTTTAAGCACTTTGAGTATAGCTTCTTCTCTTCCCGGAGCTCTGTAAAAAAGATTTATCTCAAGAGGAGCGCCTGATTCTTCGGAAAGTTTTACAAGATCCTCTGCTGCAATTTGCGCAACATTACCGTTAACAGAAATAACAGGATATTCTGCAAGAAGAAAAGCACATGCCGCAGCCTCTATTGCATCAAGAGAAAACTTCTCTGTCTTCTCTCCAATTATATAATCAAAAGCCTCGCCCCTTCCCTGCGCTATAAGCCCTGCTGGAGCAACAACTTTACTTTCACAACCTTTAATAATATTTTCCCTTATCATCATTGCTTTGTAACGTGGATGATCTTGAGGGATATTAGGCATCTTCGCTGACAATGTTTACCCCTCCTCTTGCAATATTTGAAAAAAATAAAAGTGGTTTCCTGTTGGATTTGATTTCAGAAATAATTTTTTCTGCAATTTTTTTAACTTTTTCAATATCTGTTTCAGGCACAATTGTAAATGTCCCTTCGCCAAACATCAGCATACTGCTGTTTACCCCTTTTTTATCAAACCCATCAATAACTGTTCTCACGCTCTGTGGGATCATCCCGGTACTTTCTGCAAACTCGCGTGAGTATTTTATAAAATTTTCAAAACCAGGTTCTTTCTTAATAAGCGAATGATATTTTTTACCACTGATAGTTATTTTTTCGCGGAGCAACGGATCTGATAAAGCTTCTCTTGTTGACAGCGGACCATAAACAGCAAACATCGCACACAACCCTTCAGGATATGGTATTGAAATAGTTTCCCCTATTCCAGGCGCTCCTGGTTTTATTAATATTTTAATTCCACCCAAGGTCTCGCCCATAACTGTACCAAGCCCTGTCTTACATATTACCTCAGCACAGTGGGCAACTTGTGAAGCCTGAAGCGCGCTTAAAGGGTCGCTGTAAAGTCTATTGAGCGCAAAAACAAGGCTTAGCGCCCCTGCCCCGCTTGAGCCAAAGCCCGATCCCTGCGGTGTTTCTATTTCATGCTCTATTTTAAGACATTCAGGAGTAATTTCTGTTTTTTCAAAAAAGAGTTCAACTATTTTCCTGCTGACAGGAGCCTCTTTTTTTAAGGAATTTATTGTGATTATATGATCTTTTGAAGTTTTATTCTTGTTTACTGTTGTGGATGTCCCTTTTACCAAAGAAAAGCCTGATCCTAATGATCCGCAATAAAGCGGGTCCGGCTCCAAGTCTTTCATATAAAAGAGTCCTGTAACATGTCCGGGAGAAAAAGCAGTTACCCGTTTCATATATTATAGTATCTATTAAATTTGTCATTTATTCAACATAAAATGTTAAATGATAATAAGTTCTCAAATTATGAGGTTTCTGATATACTGTCGCAATGAACATAGCAATTATTGGAGCAAGCTGCGGCAAGGATTTTGCGTACGGCGTAGTGGCATGGATGCCATACAGCTATACAATTAATCCTAACCATAAAACAATTTGCACTTCGGAGATTTAATGAACATAGCAATTATTGGAGCAAGCTGCGGCAAGGATGTTGCGTACGGCGTAGTGGCACGGATGCCATACAGCTATACAATTAATCCTAACCATAAAACAATTTGCACTTCGGAGATTTAATGAACATAGTAATTATTGGAGCCGGCGCAACTGGCTCGCTTTTTGGCAGTTATCTTTCCCATGCAGGATATAATGTTATAATTACAGACTCTGATGAAACTAAAATAAATGTTATTGCGAAAAAAGGGATAAAAGTTTTATCTCCTTCAAGAGAGGAAATTCTACATACCTTTCTTTATGAAGCACTCCCTGCAGCAAAAATAGAATCAAGTGAAAAGTTTAGAAACTGCAACTATTATATATTTTGTGTAAAATCATTTTCAACTGCAAATGCAGCTGAATCTGTTTGTAAATTTGTCAAAGCAGATTCTATTGCTGTAACACTTCAGAATGGGGCAGGAAATATAGAAGCCCTATCTGCTTTTTTCAATCTTGATAATATTGCTGCAGGCACTACCACAGAAGGGGCTACGCTGCTTGAAAGCGGGATTGTTATCCATGGAGGAAAAGGAAAAACAGCTATTGGCATGGTTGAGAATAATATAAAAAACAAAAGCCTACTTGCCCACTTGATTACAGCTTTTAAAAAAGCAGGTTTTGAAGCTTTTTTTACAGATGATCCAAAGAAAATGATATGGGAAAAACTTGCAGTGAATACATCCATAAATTCAATAACAGCTATTCTAAAAGCAAGTAACGGAGTTATCGTTGAAAGTAATTACTTGAAAAATCTTATAAAAATAATCACAGATGAGGTCTGTCTGGTTGCAAAAGCCAACAACATACAACTCGATCCAACTGCAACATATAACACGGTTCTTGAAGTTGCAAAAAATACAAAAGCAAATAAATCTTCAATGCTCCAGGATATATTAGCAGGCAAAAAAACAGAAATTGAAAATATTTCAGGATTTATTTCCAAAATAGCAAAAGATAGCGGAGTAAGCGCTAAAGGAAATCTTGCGCTCTTTCTTCTTGTGAAAGCTCTTGAAAATAAATAACCCGATGACTCCTTCAGCTGAGGTCAAGTTTTTAATAAACCTCTTTAAATATAATGCTTTTATTGCTATCATTAACCTATGAACAAGGAAAAAGTAATAAATCTCATAAAAGAACTCATAATTGAATTGGGAGAAGATCCTCAAAGAGAAGGATTATTAAAAACTCCTGAAAGATTTACAGATGCTCTCTCGTTTCTTACAAAAGGGTATAAAGATAATATTACAGATGTAGTTAACGAAGCTATATTTGCATCAGAAGTCAACAATATGATTATTTTAAGGGATATAGAAGTATATAGTTTATGCGAACACCACCTCCTTCCCTTTTTTGGGAAATGCCACATAGGATATATTCCAAGTAAACAGGTAATAGGGGTAAGCAAAATTGCACGAATCGTTGAAATGTATGCAAGAAGATTCCAAATACAGGAAAGACTTACATCGCAAATTGCACAAGCAATAAAAAAATGTGTAAAAGCAGAAGGGGTCGGTGTTGTTATGGAGTGCAGACATTTATGCATGATGATGCGGGGCGTAGAAAAGCAGAACTCATTAATGACAACATCTTCTGTACTTGGAAGCTTTCACAATCTTGCAACAAGAGAAGAATTCTTAAGCCTTATAGGACGGCAGATTTAAAAATCACTTTGCAAATAAAGTTTTTAATAAATTTACAAATAAATATATTTTTTTATAGATTGCTTTAATATCTTCAACTAAATTGCCTTCTCCACCATCGTAAGCTGATTTCACAACTGCAGGATTTATAATTATATTCATAGGTGGCTTGTCAACAAATTCCGGAAGAATATTTGCCAGCGCTTGCGCAATTTTTGTCAGATTTTTAAAAGTATCCTGTGCAATGAGTACAAATGAACTATTTACTTCATGAAGAACCTTTTTTACTTCAGCTTTACATTTTGGATCAGAAGCCATTCTTTTCAAATATGAATTGATTTTACCGCCAACCTCTGAATCTGTTCCCAGCGAATTATCAAGTTGTATAAGCTTATCTGACAAAGACACCAAAGACTCAAGCGAATCAGATAGTTCTTTGCTGGATGCATTTGTTTTCCACTCTGCTTTTACAACCAGGTAGTTAACGATCTTCATTATATCTCTTTTTACATAATCAAGCATAAATGCTTTTACATAATTAGTGGCTTCAATATGGAGATAACCTCCAAGAAGTTTTTGCTTGAAAATACCATTATTTATTTCTGTATAGTTTTTCATTCTGTTTGCAGATGCTATATTCCCAAAAATCTGATCAAGCAGTTCATCTTTTTTTGAATTCTTCTTCTCTAAAGAAATTTTCTGAATAATCATTTCAACAGAAGTTTTAAGTTTTGAAAAATATTCATCACAAATATTTTCTTTTGGTCCTTCAATTGGTACAGAATAAAGAGGATCTTTTGAAACCAGTTTTATCATGTATTGAAGCACTTCTGAATTATAAACATTGCCTATATATCTAATCATTTTATTCCAATCATCCCGTGATAAAATATCTTGTTTCTTAAAAGTTTTTAATACATCAAATACTTCATTCCATGAAGGAAAGCTTAATAGCAATGGAAATATTGAAACCATTTCAATCAAACCATCAAGTACATATTCACAATCCACATGTTTAAATACTGGTTTATATCTGAACTCCATTTCACGCAATAGAGAATCAAATTTTTTCAAAAAGAAATAATAGTCAAATTTAATCAACCTTATAAATATAAGATATTGCTTATAAATTCTATTTGCATTTGCCATTTGTTCATTACTAATTGACTGTATAAGAGCTGCTAGTTCTTTCTTGATATTTTCAAGCTCTGCACTACTCTCGCTAAGCCGTTTTTCTACATTATCTTTCTGTAGCTGGCCTATAAGTTCTTTTTGTTTTTCAGTTAAAACACTATCTATAAAAATAGATTTGAGTGATGGAGCGTTTTCCTGACCCATAAGGAGTTTTGAAGGAACTGCAGTCACGCTATAAATCTGATAATAGAATTTGGCAAGAGCAGGAAGCGCTTCTTCTGTTTTAACATTAATAAATTTGTATCTCTGTTTTTTTAATATCTTGCCAATTTCTTTTAAAAGTTGCTTCTTTTTTGCCTCAGGGCTATTATCTTTGAATAAATTGAGAATTCTTGTCACCAGCGATAAGTGTTCTTCCATTATCTCTTTTTCAGAATTGATTTGCCTTGGACTTTTATTATTCAACTTTTTTTCAGCCATGCATAATAATAGGCAAAAAAAAAGATTTCTTTCAAGGTATAATTTTTCACTAAACAAATATTATTATTCTTTCAATAAAATTTTCCCTGAAAACTCTCTCTTTTAGTTAATTCTTCCTTAAGAAGTTTAATAACCTCTGTTTTTGTCAAATCATTTTTTGGAGCAAGGCGCTTTTTATATGGAGTATCGCAAGTGAGTCGCATAATAACTGTTTCAGGTGGAAGAAGTTCTATTGCGCTTGCAAGATATTTCACATGATTTTCCAGGCTTAAAACATTTATTTCACCTTTAAGATACTGTTCTCCCAGCTCTGTTCCTGCCACAGCATGCAGGTTATGGAATTTGATCCCCTCAGGCTTTAAATACGAAATATATTTAACACTATCCATCATATTATCAAAGGTTTCGCCAGGCAGCCCAAAAATCAGATGCGGAACAATCTTTATACCTCTTTCGCGGAGAATATTAAAAGCTTTTTCAAAATCTTCTCTGCTATGTCCTCTTTTGATCCTTTTCAATGTCTCATTATTGCTGCTCTGAAGCCCTATTTCTACCCAAACATCAAAATCTTTTTTGCGATATGAAGCTATTACGTCTGCTTTTGTTTCATCAATACAATCTGGTCTTGTCGATATTATCAATTCATTAAACTTTTCAAGAGAGAGCGCATAATCCCATAATTCTTTAAGGTATTCAGCTTTTTCAAAAGTCCCGGAAAAAGCCTGAAAGTATAAAAGAAAAATTTCTGCACCATATCTTTTACGGAGAAAAGCGATCCCTCTTGCTATTTGCTCCCTAATTTCAACAGTTTTATCAAGATATGTTGCCCTGGCCCCATTTACATCGCAATATATACACCCTGGACTGTTTCTATCTTTTCTGTTTGGACAAGAGAATCCTGCATCTACTGAAACTCTGAAAGCCTTTTTTAAATATTTTTTTTTAAGGTATTCTGAATAGCTGTTGAATCTTGAAATATCATCCATATACATTGACATTATATCTCTTGTACCATAAATTTCCAGCTATGAGATTGTACAGAATTATTATTG
>WRCW01000087.1 GCA_009783755.1 Spirochaetaceae bacterium | reverse complement strand
ATTTGCAGCTTCAATAATCATTTCATGATTTTTTACAGATTCTATTCTGGCAATACAGATAATCTTTTTCACATCATTGGTTATGTTTCTGGAGATCCCGCTAAAGTCATCAAAATTGATTCCATTTTTTATAAAATGTAATTTAGTTTTTTTGGATTTAAATTTTTGTGACAACTCATATTCATATTTATTCTGAAATAAAAGGGCATCTGTCATAGAGGCCAAGATTTTTTCTATCCAGTAAAATATTTTTTGTTTAAATCCTTTTAGTTTTGTAAAATAATATCCATGAACCTGATGAATAATATATATTTTTTTCTTCTTAAAAAGATTTATATACCAACACACAATTCTTCCGAGCGCTCCTGCTTTTGAATTATGGGTATGAATAATATGGGGAGGCATAAGCCTGATAACTTTATATAGAGTGAAAAGCTCGAAAATAATATTGATGATTCCAAGCCCTCTGTTGATTTTCATTGTAAAAACTTTAACACCATTTTCTAAAATTCGGCGCGCCTCTTCTCCTTCCGGACAGATTATTACATTTTTAAATCTTTCATCATTATTAATTTTTTTTACACGACTAAGAAGAAGCCGCTCAGCTCCTTGTCCTGTTGTTGCAAGATCTATTATCTCTATTTTATCCATCTTATTGTTTATCCACGATATTTATAATTAATGCCAGGCGACAAAGTCGGCTACTTCAATTAAAATCTGCAAGTTTTTCAAATATTATATTATAATCTATTTTATCTTTCAAAAGAACAGTCTTAATATTATTGGCTGCTTTGCTCCAGCGCACTGAATTCTCGCTTAAATATATTATTAAAGAAGGGAGATTAAAATAAAGCACAATGTGCTGAGCAAGGCTATCCAGACAGATAAAATAATCACAACAAGAAACAGCTGTTATAAATTCACCTATATTAAAAGAGGTTTGAATATTAATATTTTCTTTATTTGACATTTTATCAGCAATCTCCTGGATATATGAGTTGTCCTCTTTTGCACCAAAAAATATAATAGTAAATTTTTTATCAGATATCAGATAATCGCACAATCTGGCAAACCCCTCGGTTGTCCACATTTTTTCTTTTATTGATGCAACAGGATGAATCCCGATAATTTTTTTCCCCTTTCTTATTTCCATAAATAAATTATCAACTTTATTTTTGATTTCACTATTTACTTTAAGGCTAAACTTTTCCCGCAAGTCAGGAACAGAAAACTCTTTTAAAACTTCAAAGATATTATCCCCTTCATAGCTGCGATTAATATCATATTTGGATTTATTTTTTTTGATTTTTAGTTGTTCCAGATTTTGATTAAACCTAAGATATCCTACTGAGGAGAGATATCTTATTTTTGAAAAAACATATAAAAATAAAAACCCCCATGATCCATCAAAGTCAACGCAAAGATCATAATTTTCTTTTTTTAGAATTTTTAATACTTCTCTTTTTTGATGCAAAGAAAATATCTGGCTTTTATTTCTGCAATTTTCATTTAAATTATAATAATATACATTGTCAAAAAGCTGATTTTGAAACTCAACAAGAGATTTATTCCAAATCCCTGTTACCAATGTTATTTTAGCTTCCGGGAATTTTTCCTTCAGACAAAAAATTGAAGATAGAGAAATAAAAAGATCACCTATATGTTTAAGCCTCACTATAAGGATTTTTTTTACTTCTTTAAGATCGCTGTTTTTTTTATTAAACAAAATTCTTTGTGTTATAAAATAAAATGTACGCCTTATATATGCTTCAAGCAGTTTAATAAGCTTATTCATAATTCAGAATGGTCCTAAATGAAATTCTTTTTCATTGTGATTTTCCAATAATATCTTAAATATTTTTATAAATCTTTCAGCTGTTTTTTCAGCACTATATAATGTATTAACTTTTTTCATTCCTTTAAGAGCCATCTCTTCCCTTAAACTTTTATTATTATAAAGCTCTATTATTTTTAATGCCAGCTCATTATGATCATCGGCCTTAAATACAGTTCCTGCATTTTCTGCAAGTACAGGAAGATACCCCTGGTCTGATACTATTACAGGAACTCCGCAGCTCATTGCTTCAATTACAACTCTGCCGAATTTTTCGCTGACTCCATTATAATCACTGCTTGGAAGAATAAACAAAGAAAAAGAATTTAGTATTTCAGGTATTTTATTGTATTTAACAAAAGGTGTTATTTCTATTTTATTCTCCAGAGAATATTCATTTACAAGAGAAATATAGTTCTCTTTTTCAGGACCTTCTCCTATAAGAATAAGTTTTATATTATCTATTTTTTCAGCTACTACATTCATGGCTTTAATTACAACTTCTATATTTTTGTATTTAACAAATCGCCCAATATAACCCAGATAAAATATATTTTTCTCTTTTTCGTTTTTTATACCCTGCAAAGAGGAATGAGAAAAAAATATTTCACTGTTTATAAAATGTGTTGAAGATAAAAAGATTTTTTTGGGATATTTTTTTTCGCGCAATACAGAAAGAGAATCCCTTGTTGTTGCAATAATACCGTCTGAATTAAGATAAGAATATCGCTGATTAAGCGTAAACCAGTAGCCTCTTGGGTCAAACCATCCTTTCTCTTTTATATAGTTGCGATTAACATTATCTGATGTCCATAAAACTATTTTAATATTTCTTACAAGTTTTTTAATTGCCCTTATAAACTGTCTTGTTACAGTGCTGCAAGGTTCTTCATAAAGGTATAATATTTCCGGGTTGAACTTTTTAATTTCATCTTTAACGTACTTATTAAGCAGATAAAAAAAAAGGTGCTGCTTCCCCTCTTTCCCTAAAATAGTATCTACTGCTATATGTTTATAATTCGAAATATTATAATCAACACAAACATCTTTTCCGCTTTCTTTATATTTTGCGGGAGTTATCAATAAAACATCATTTTTTTCCTGAACTATATAGTCTATAAATTTTTGATATTCTTTTATAACCAGCGCATGAGCAGCTATCAAAATCCTCATCTAATAATCAATCCCTTTCATAAGATCTCTATTTTCAAAATACCACTCAACAGTTTTT
The DNA here is from genome assembly GCA_009783755.1 of Spirochaetaceae bacterium. GTDB lineage: Bacteria > Spirochaetota > Spirochaetia > CADAEX01 > CADAEX01 > WQTU01. The sequence continues at coordinate 5,231 of WRCW01000087.1, read as the reverse complement.
CCAATGCCCTCATCTATTTCAGTTACAGGCTTCCATCCAAGGAGACTAATTGCTTTTGATATATCTGCCATTGTTTCTTTCATATCAGCTTTATTAAAAGAGAATTTTTCGATTATGGCTTTCTTTCCTGTTTTTTCTTCAATTGCTTTAATAAAATTATTGATAGTTAAAGGATTTTTACCGCCACCCAGGTTTATTATCTCATATCCTGCAGGAGCTAATGCCTTAATTGTCCCTTCTGCAATATCATCAATATAAGTAAAATCTCTTGATTGATTCCCGTCACCAAACAGCTTAAGAGCTTTCCCTTCAACAATCGAATGTATAAAACGGAGTGGACTCATATCAGGCCTGCCTGCAGGACCATAAACAGTAAAGTATCTTACAACAGTAACGTCAATATTATAAAGATAGTGATATGTATAGGATATTGCCTCTGCTGCTTTCTTGGATGCTGCATAGGGAGAAATAGGTTCATTTACAGGACATTTCTCGGAAAAAGGGGTGGGTTCTCCTGAATACAGCGAGGATGTAGATGCAAGTACAAATTTATTTATTTTATGCTCTGTACAGAGTTTTAAAAGATTCAAAGTTCCCTGCACATTGGTTGAAAAATAGATATCTGGATTTTCTATGCTTGCACGAACCCCTGCTCTTGCTGCAAGATTAATAACAGCATCAAATTTTTTTTCTTTAAAAAGGTTTTTTAATTTAATATAATTTTCTATATCTATTTTATGAAATTCAACAGGTTTTTTGGCAAGTCGCTTAAGTCTATATTCTTTTAGCCTTACATCATAATAGTCATTTATGTTATCAACAGCTGTTACTTTATAACCATAATCAGTTAGTTTCTCGCAAGTTCTGCTTCCTATAAAACCTGCAGCGCCTGTTACAAGGATATTTTTCATTTCAACAGCCTTTTTACTATATTTTCTATTTCATAAAAATCATTAACTGAATAATCTGCTTCTGTAATTTTATTACTGTCACTATTTACAAAAATCGTTTTCATGCTAACATTTTTCCCAAACCCTATATCGCTTTCTCTATCACCTATTAAAATAGCTTTTTTAAAATCAATGTCCGGGAAATCCTTCTTTGCCATATATGCCATTCCTGGATTGGGTTTTCTACAGAGGCAATTTTCATCTTTACTATGGGGACAAAAATAAATTTTATCAATTTTTCCTAAGAAGCTGTTGATCCTGCTAACCATTTCACTATGAATTATTTCAAGTTCCTGGATAGTCATAAGCCCTTTGCCTATTCCCTGCTGATTTGTAACTATAAAAATATATTTAAACAAAGGTACAATTTTTGGAAAGATTTCAATAAAGTCTTTTTTAAATTTAAAGTCTTTAAAATCATTTATATATACATCAGGTATTCTTTCGTTAATTACACCATCTCTGTCCAGAAAAAGTGACCAATGGCTCCCTGTCTGTTTTTCACCATCGCAGTCTGCATCTGTTTTTTCACACATATTATTTATAATATCCAAGATCTTTAGCCAATATTTTTATATATTGTGATGCGCCATTATAAACATCTGTCATCTCTTTGTCATATTTTCCAGTTTTTCTTAAGTTTTCAAGATCTGCCTGTGTATATGCCTGATATTTCCCTTTTAGCTTTTCCGGAAAAGGGATTTCCTCTATTTTTATCTCTTTGCCCGGGAAATGTTCTTTTACAGCTATTGCAACATCATAAAAACTTCTGCACTGACCTGTACCGCAATTAAATATTCCCGAAATATTATTATCATGGAAATGGAGGTTGATATTTACAATATCATCCACAAAAACAAAATCCCTTAAAAAGTTTTTACTCCCTTCAAATACTTTTATTACTCCAGTCTCTTTTGCCTGATTATAAAAATGGAAAAAAACTGATGCCATCTTTCCTTTGTGGTTTTCCTGTGGTCCATAAACATTAAAATATCTAAGCCCTACAACCTGACTCTGAGCTGACTTACTATTGGCTCGCACATACTGATCAAATAAATATTTTGAATAAGCATATATATTCAAGGGATATTCGCTGCTTGTCTCTTCTTTAAAACCATTATCTCCGTTACCATAAACAGACGCAGATGAAGCATAAATAAATTTGATTCCTTTTCTGTTGCTTCTATTGCAAAAATCATAGAGTTGTTTGCTAAATTCATAATTGTTTTTCATCATAAAGTCGCCATCAGTTTCCATTGTATCGGAACATGCTCCCTGATGTGAAATAATCGAAATGTTATTGATGGAATCCAGTTTATTTAAAAAATCTTCTTTGGAAAGAAAATCTTTGAATTTTAATCTATTAAGATTAAGATGTTTTTCACTATATTTTAAACTATCAACAATAATTATATCTTCAATACCTTTATTATTTAATCCTTTAACAATATTACTTCCAATAAACCCGGCACCGCCTGTAACTATTATCATTTACTCTCTCCCCTGTATTTTTTTTATTATATTCGTGCTTGAATATCCTTCGAGAAATTTTACAAGCTTTACCTCTTTTGCATATTCATGACCTACAACAGTTTCAACAGAATAATCACCACCCTTCACAAGAACATCAGGTTTTATCTTTTTTATTATTTCAAGCGGAGTATCAGTATCAAAAACAACAACATAATCTATAAAAGAAAAATTTGTGAGAACAGTAAGCCTGTCAGAAAGATTGTTTATTGGCCTTGAATCGCCTTTAAGTTTTTTTATTGATGAATCGCTGTTAAGCCCAAGAATAAGAATATCTCCAAATGACTTAGCTTCTTTTAAAACTTTTACATGCCCAGCATGGACAAGATCAAAGCACCCGTTGGTAAAAACAATTTTCTTGCCTCTTCTTCTAAGATTGGCAGCTATAGATTCAAGATCATTTAAGCTGATAACTTTCTTTCTTTCATCATCAAAAGATTTTTCTATCTCTTCTACTGTAACAGATGCTGTCCCAAGTTTTCCCACAACAATACCAGCTGCTTTATTTGCAACAAGAAGAGATTCTTCCAGATTAAATTTTGCACCAAGGCATGCTGATAATATTGCAACAACTGTGTCGCCTGCGCCTGATACATCAAAGACCTCTTTTGCTTTTGTGGGCATGTGAATAATTGACTTGCCATCAAAACAACTCATCCCTTTTTCTGATCTTGTTACTAGAAGTTTTTGAAGTTTATATTTTTCTGCAACAGTGCGTATATACTTTTCTATATCTTCATCTTTATTTGATATTTCAGCATCAACCATTGCTTTAAACTCTGAAAAATTTGGTGTAACAACATAGCTGCCTGAATATTTTTCCCAATTTATCCCTTTTGGATCAACGATCGTAGGAATATTCTTTTTAGAACATGCTTCTATAATAAATTGGCAAAGTTTTTCTGAGCAAATTCCTTTTCCATAGTCTGACAAAATAACTGCATCGCATTTTTTCTCTATTTGCTGTATAAAAGCTGCTTTAAGTGACTCTTCAGCTTCGTTGTTATTTTTTATGGGTTCTTCAAAATCCATCCTTACAATTTGCTGGCGTTCGCCTATTATTCTTGCTTTTGTTATTGTAGGATTTTTTATAGAAATAAAATTATGTTCTATATTTTTTTTCTCTGCCAGGTTTTCGAGCTTTTTTCTGTTTTCATCATGGCCTGCATAGCCTAAAAGAAAAGCTGATGCCCCAACATCCGAAATATTGGCAGCAACATTTGCAGCGCCTCCAAGAGTATGTAAAGTGTTATCAACTTTAACTACAGGCACCGGCGCTTCAGGGGAAAGCCTGCTTACTTTTCCATAATAATAAATATCAAGCATTATATCGCCAATTACAATTATGCGAACATCATTAAAATCTATATTTTCCATATATGTCCTTTATCATTTATATTACTCTACTTTTTCCCAGTTTTTATCATCAAATAAATTATTTTTAACTCTATAATGCCAATAAATATCAAATTTTGTACGGCTTTGCAACTGTTCCCATCTCCATGCACTTGAAGTTACAGTATCAAGAACCCTATTTTCCCAGGAATCTCCTATGGTAGGGTCTTTTCCAATATCTTTATTATCTATTCCTGCTGCACTACAAATCAAGGCAGGGACATCTGCATTGCTCATAAAACGCCAATCAATTTTTAAATCTTCATTGCTATGAAATTTTTTCACCATTAAAAGAACCTGGGAACTTTGAAGATACTTATCGTTACTTTCATTAAATTTAAAATCAATCGGCATCATCGGATTTTTAATATCACTGGCTCCATGATCAGAAACCAGAATAATCATTGTGTTATCGTATATCCCTTCTTTTTTAAGCCATTCGATCCATCTTGAAATTGCTTCAAATGCTGCCTTGTAACTAAAATACGCATTATCTCCATGCATATTGTTGCCTGCCGAAGGGTCTGGATATTCGTCTTTAATCAAAATTCCTTCTTTACTCATTGCATAAGGAAAGTGTGTAACAAAATTATGAAAATATTTAAATGTATTATTATTCTCATCAGCATTTGATACATCTTTCATAAGATCAAGAAATGCCCAGTGCTCAAGCGCCCATTTATAACCTTTATTCTTTATTTCATCCTTTCCAATTATAAGCCAGTCGCCATTGTCATATATAATTGGCTTTAAAAGAAATGGCGAAGCTTTAAAAATTGAAACCATTGTCAAAAGACGAACCGTTACATTGTCCGAATTGCCAAAATCATGCTCCTTGTTTTCTCTATTCCTATAAATCCAATAAGGGATGTAATCTCTGTTAAATCCTGCGATAATCCCTTTTTTATTTAATAAATCAACATCTCCGCGAGGAGTTATATAGTTTTCCGGATTAGTATAAGATGTAACATATTTTTTTTCTTTTAATAAATTTGGCAAAACTTCATAGCTCTCGGTAATAATTTCTATTAGTGTTTTTTTTGTATTATTTTTATTTATTTCTATTGGAGAGTATGACCAACCTCCATACATTGAAGACATACTTGTTGCAGTATTATTTCCAATTGTAAGGGTATTGGGATACCAAACAAAACCTTTATATTTTTCTATTACTTCCGGTATCTCTTCTATAAGTCTTGGGACATATCCGCCGGTCATCATATCAAGAAGAATTACAACAATATTTTTTCCTGTTCTGGTATAGCCCATCATTGTTGAATTATATGAAGGCAGAAAATTTCCATCTGCAGTATTTGTATTATCTGCAGAATATATATTTTTTCCTTTGCTTGCAAT
>WRCW01000086.1 GCA_009783755.1 Spirochaetaceae bacterium | reverse complement strand
CTGGTTAGCTGGTTAGCTGGTTAGCTGATTAGTGCTATTTTTTGTACAAAGCCTATAATAATTAAATTTTTTCATTCAGTTTTCTACACAAAATCTTCACATATTCTTTACACATTCTTCACAAATTAAAAATAATTTCTTTACAAAACAGGTTTATTCTTTTTAACATAAATTTTATACTTAAAAATATGGCACGAATATATATTATCGAAGATAACGAAGCAATACGCGAAGCTGTAAAAGGGTATCTTGAACTAAATGAGCATGAAGTTGTGCAGTTTGGCAAGATTGCTAAAGTACTTGAAACAATAGATGTAAAAAAACCCGATTTAATTATTATTGATGTAATGCTTCCTGATGGAAACGGTTTCAATCTTTCAAAACAAATCAGAAAAAAAAGCAATGTCCCTTTTATATTTCTTACAGCAAAAGACCAGGAATCAGACAGGATTACAGGTTTTGAAATAGGTGCTGATGACTATGTAGTAAAGCCTTTTTCCCCAAGAGAGCTGGTACTCCGTGTTGAAGCAATTTTAAAAAGAACTTCTCCTTCTTCAGCAGACAATAATAATGTAATATCAAAGTGGATTTTGGGAAAAGATATTCTTGATATCAATAAAAAAAGCCATACAATCAAAGAAAACGGAAATGATATTGAACTAACAGCAGCAGAGTGGAAAATTGTAAACTATCTTTCTGAAAATTCAGGGATAGTTCTTTCCCGTGAAAAACTGCTTGGTGAAAGCCTGGACTATTTTTATGAAGGGTCTGAAAGGATTATTGATACTCATATAAAAAATATCAGATCTAAAATGAAAAATCAGAACTGGTTTAAAACAATTAGAGGCTTTGGCTACAAGTTTGAAGGCAAACAGGAAAAGTCATAATGGCATCTTTGCGAAAAACTATTGGTACTAAACCTTTTATTCGCCTCCCTGTTCAACCAAGTAAAATACATGCTTATACGCAACGCTCACTGCGCTGGAGAATAATTTTTTCTTTTGCAGTTAGCATGGGGATTTTTTTAATATTTGTTTTTGTCATTATTTTTTCCGGGCTTAATGCTGCTTTGAAAGGGTGGTACAAAGCTTCAGAAGAAAAATATGCAGCTCCTATTGTAAAAGCTGTTGAGCGATTATATGAAAGCAATAATGGAAAGAATGTATCTGATACTGAAATTATAAAAACTGTAAGTCAGTATCTTCATGACAGATTTTACCTAATTTTAATATCTCCTGACAGAGAAATTATTTTTTCACATAACATAACAAACCCGTATGTCCCGTTGCACTCGTTTCCTCAATATAACAAAAGAGGGGAACGGTCTAATGAAGCTGATAACGATAAGCCGCGTGAACACAGAGGGGATCCTGGGGGAAGACGATTTATTAATGAAATTTCAAAATGGGCTACGCCTGTAATAAAGAATGGAGAACCAAAAGTATTTATTTGGGTACAATCCATACAGTTCACAGATGGTGATACAATAAATAAGCATCTTGTAAAAAATGTTTTAGTTGTGCTTTTCCTTGGAGTAATAACATCTATTGTTGTTGCCATGATTTTTACATCTGTGCTATCCGGAAGAATAACAAGAGAAGCTTCTGCAGTATCTGCAGGGCTTGAAAATATTGCTTTGGGCAAAAGAGATGTTGTTTTTAAAGAGAGCAACCTGAACGAAATTTCATCTATTGGGAAAAGCGCTACTATCCTTCAGACAACTCTTGACAGGGAAGAGAAAGCAAGGAAGCAATGGACACAAGATATTGCTCATGATTTAAGAACTCCTGTTACTGCACTAAAAGCACAGCTTGAAGCAATGGTTGATGGAGTTCTTGCTCCTGAAAAAGAAAGATTTGAAAAACTTCTTACAGAGTTAAAAAGGCTTGAAATTCTTGTGGAAGATATAAACAATCTTACAAAAATCGAATCTGATGAAAGTAAACTTTCTTATGAAGAAGTAAGTTCAAATAGCCTTGTTAATGTTTTAGAAGAAAGATTTTTCTTTCAGGCAGAAGGGAAAAAAATAAAACTAATAACAAAAGCAGATTCTTTTACAATCTACTGTGATATAAATTACTTGACCAGAGCGCTCAGCAATCTTGTGCAAAACAGCATACAGTATAGTCCATCTGGCAATAACGTTAATATCTTGCTTTTTAAAGAGGAGAGCCTTGCTATATTTATAGTAGAAAATAAAGGTAATATTCCGGAAAATGAAATAGATAAAATATTTGACCGGCTTTATAGAGGCGAATTCTCAAGATCAACAAAAGGGTCTGGCCTTGGACTTACAATAGCCAAAGCTGTTATAGAAAAGCATGGTGGAACCATTAGCGCACATAATAAAAAAGAGAGAGTTGTGCTTATAGCCAAAATTCCTATAAACAGATTTGCCGATTAACTTAAGGATTGCCTGTTCTGCGAAGCATCCGGTAATGATGTAGTGGGCAAATTGATCATTGGTCTATTTTTCCCAGGTATTCGTCAATTATATCTGTTGAAAAAAGTTTCCAAGTTCTTCCACGCTGCTTAATAAATAATCAGGTTTTTGGGAAAGCAGTTTTTTTTCTGTATGCCATCCATAAGCAACAGCAATTGTTGTAACTCCTGCTTTTTTGCCTTCGATAATATCTCCTGTAGAGTCCCCTATTATAAAAGTATCTTTGGAAGAAAAAGAATATTTTTTCATAAAAGCCAGAGTTTTTTCTGATTTATTACCTTTAACATCAACTCCTGCAATATCTGAAATAAACTGAAAGATATTTTCTTGTTCAAATTTTTTTCTTACCAAATCTGTTTCACTTAAAGTATTGATACAAACAATATTTTCTGCAAGATAGAGATTTTCAATGAGTTTATTAATGCCCTTAAAAAGTTTTACATCTTCCCGGCTGATATTAAAAGCATTGTTAATATCAGAAATATATGAAGGGATCCTCTCATCATTTTCAATCCCAGCATCTTTAATAATATCTTTTACGGAAATATAATCAATTCTGTCTAATATATTTTTATCCAGCCTGAGCGGGATATTATTCATTATGCCACCTTTTTCAAATGCACTTATCCACAGCGGCAGCGAATCTGCAATAACACCATCATAGTCAAAAACAATTAATTTATTTTTAATCATATTCCTCATGATGTAATAATTTTTAAATAATGTCGATATGGAAATAGTTTGCAGGTAAATTGACATTCAGCAATATTTCAATCATAGTATTGTTACAATATTTTATGTCCCGGTAGCTCAGTAGGATAGAGCGGTTGCCTCCTAAGCAACAGGTCGTGCGTTCGATTCGCGTCCGGGACAAACTATTTTTTAAAAACTCATTCCAACATTAAAAGCGCCCAGCAAATATCCTGCACTTGCATTATATGACACTCCCAGACCAACTGCTGGTATTGCTATTTTACTTAAATAGAACTGTATAGCGCCCAGTACGCCATGGTCTATTCTTTCTCCTAAAATAGGTCCATCTGAATAAACTACCTGATAGGAAGAGAGTATTGATAGTGTTCCCCAGGATCGTTTAAAAAAATATTTCTCAAGCCCTGCAGAAGTTCCAAAAAAGTTTTGAGCTGAATAGGATTGCGGAAGTATACTTATATTTACAGATCTAGGTCCTGATTCAAAAACAGGAGGAGTTTCGGGTGCATAGATGATTCCTCCCCGAAAAAACATTCTGAACCCAGGTACAAGCGATTTCTCAAAATTTGTTTTAAAATCAATTCTCTGAAATGATGAAGAATCGATTCCAAATGAATACCTATAACCAATCTCAATACTTTTTTGTGAAAGGAAATAGCCATCCCAATTGTTTTTCAAAATCCTGAATCCTGGAGACAAACTAATTATAGATCCGCCATCTTCAGGGACAGCAAAAGGATGATCTATACCATGAAGCTTTGCATCAGTAAAAGTTAGATTCAAATAAACCAAAGTGGGTTCGGTTATTTCATAATTTATTCCTGCAGTAACAAGAAATCTGCTTAATCCAAATTTTCTTATGACCTTGTCTTTTTCATCGGAATCTGTTCTTTCCTGTTTTGAATAAAAAAGCGCTGCATTCCATCCAAGTAAATTGTTTATGTCTGGTGTGTGGATATATCCTGTTCCGGCCAGCCAACCATGAGTATCGATCAATCCTCCAACGACAAATTTATCATTTATCCCCATTGCATTAAGATCTATAAAACCAAGACCGCCACCTACGATGCCGCTTGAATTAATAAAAAATACCGGTAATGGAAAAATGCTCCACTTTTCATGAATTTCAATTTTTAATATTTTTCCTTTGTTCTGAGGATCATCTTCTATCTCTACAGAGAGAGGCTCCAGTATCCCTGTTTCAAAAATAGATGTGCGGACATCATTTAAATCTATTTTTGAAGCATCTTGCCCTATAAATTTATTTAAAGGCTTTTCAACAACATGTTTTTTTGTTCTTTTTAAACCTGAAATCTCAATATCATTTATTAAATATGATTCTTCTGATTCTGAATCATTAATCTGCGCTTTTATGGGATAGATAATTATTAATAATAGAAAAAACAAAAAACTATATTGTTTCAACATTAAAATATTGTACTCAAAATATACTAGTAAGTAAATGGAATATTATTTTTTAATTCCTAATTAAGAGTGATAAATCTTACAGACAGATATTAGTTAAGCAAAGATCTTGATTTTTTTCTTGAAGAAGAAAAATCCTTGCTATTAGTTATAGGATTCTCTACAGCTTTTAAGAGATCAAAATCAATTTTATATTTATACTGTGTCATAAATATCTTAAGCAGCTGTGCTGTTGAAAAAGCATCCGAGTATGCGCTGTGGAGCAGATTATTTTTTATATTAAAATGTTGGGTAAGATATTTCAAACTGCGTGAAGGGAGATCAGGCAATAACTTTCTGGCAATTTTTAATGTACAGAATCCTCCTGTTATTGAAGCTAGTCCGATCCTTTTTAATTCGCTATTTATAAATGGGAAATCAAAATCAGCATTATGTGCTGCAACATAGCTATTTTTAAGGAATTCAAAAATATCAAATATTATTTCCGAAAATTTTGGGGCATCGATAACCATTTCATTTGTTATACCATGCACAGCGACAGGTCCTACATCTTGTTCAGGATTTATTATTGTTTCAAATCCTTCTATAAAACTACCATCTTCATCTATTTTAACAATGCCTATTTCAACAATCCGATCCCCCCCGTTGAAGTTAAAGCCTGTTGTTTCAACATCCAATATAGAAAATATATTCACTTTAAATATCCTTGTTTCGTGTAACTTTTTTTAATTTTTTATTCAGGGAATGCACACAGCTTTAATCTATCTCATATTCTTCGCCATATTTAGCAATTTTTACACCTTTAACGCCAATTGATTTAAGTTCTTTCTTTAAATTCTCCTGCGAATCTGATTCGCCATGTACCAGAAAAACTCCTTTAAGTTTTTCAAGATCAAATTGTCCAATGTACTCCTTGATCTCATTATAGTCTGCATGGGCGCTAAATGAATCTATGGATTCAACTTGTGCTTTAAGATTATATGGTTCTCCAAATATTTTTACAACTTTTTGTTTTTCCTGTATTTTTCTTCCGAGAGTATGTTGTGCCATAAATCCAACAATAAGTATTGTATTTTCCGACTTCTCAATAGCTTGCACAAGATGATGGTTGATCCTTCCTGCTTCGCACATACCATCTGCAGAGATAATAATAACCGGCCCTTTGATATCATTTATCCTTTTTGAATCTTCAACGCTTGTTGTATAGCGAAGCGCATTAAAACCAAAAGGATTCTTATGATGTTTTATAAAAGCTTCGTTAGTTTCTGCATCATAACATTCAGGATGTACCCTAAAGATCGAGGTAGCATTCGTAGCCATGGGGCTGTCAACATAAATAGGAATATCATCAGGGATCTCTTTTCTGTCAGTCAGAAGATGAAGATGGTATACAAGTTCCTGAGTCCTTTCAATTGCAAATGCAGGAATGATCACACGACCGCCGCGCTTTGCTGTCGCTCTTATAATCTCGCCAAGTTTCTTTTCAGCATCATCATAATTTTCATGGAGCCTGTCGCCATAGGTACTTTCAATCACCAAATAATCAGGATCAGGTATCTTATCCGGATCTCTTATTATTGGTTTATTTTTTCTTCCCAAATCTCCGGAAGCCACAAATCTTAGTTCTTTGCCTGTATTATCTTTAATATCAAAGACAGCTACTGAAGAACCAAGAATATGCCCTGCATCGTAAAAAGTTAATTTAATTTCAGGAGTTAGAAATACCGGTCTTTTATAACCAACAGTTAAAAACTGATTCGATGCCTGGATAGCATCATTTTCATCATATATAACATCGCCATTAAAAACTTTCCCTTTTTTTTCAAACCTGTGTTTAAGGTATTCAATATCCCTTGCCTGTATCTTTGCACTATCCATCATAATAAGAGATGCAAGGTCGCGGGTAGCAGGAGTAGCATAGATATTTCCGTGATATCCGTTTTTAATAAGAACAGGAAGCATGCCGCTATGGTCAAAATGCGCATGGGTAAGGATAACAGCTTCAACGCTTTCAACATTAATATCTCTTGCAATAGCCCGGTTTTTCTCTTCAGATTCCTGCCTTCTTCCCTGATAAGCTCCACAATCAATCTGTATTTTTTGTCCATTATAATCGAGATAATGACGCGATCCTGTTACTTCCTGAGCTGCTCCGCGTGAATAAAATTTTATTCCCATGCTTCCTCCTTAATGCATACTCCTAAATGGAAATCATGCAAACAACAACCTAAACGATATTATATAATATTATATAAAATATGTGATAATTGCAAAGTATTTTTATTAATACAAAAATTGGTATATAAGTGAATATTGTCCTAATAACCGGACAATGATAATATTTAGAGCATGAGAAGCACAAAAGCAATAATCAATATAGATAATTTTCTGTATAACCTTAAAAATATAAAAAAAAGAACAGGAAAAGAAAGAAAAATATGTATGGCCATAAAAGCAGATGGCTATGGACATGGAGCAATAGCTCTTTCAAAAGCTGCTTTTTCTTCTGGCTATGCAGATTATGCCGGTGTTGCGGCAATAAGTGAAGGGATACAACTTAGAGAAAGCGGTATTAAGGAAGATATTTTGCTTTTAAGCCTTAGCCTTGGTGAAGAAGTTCCTGAGCTATTTGATCATAATATCACCCCTTTTACAGCAGATATAAGTTACTTGTCAGATATAGCAAAAGAAGCAACAAAACGAAATACCATAAAAACAGTTCATTTAAAAATAGATACAGGGATGAACAGAATCGGCTGCAAACCTGAAGATGGTGTAAAAATTGCTCAGTTTATAGCAGAGAATAAAAACCTCAAACTTGGAGGTATTTGCACTCACTTTCCGGTTTCAGATACAACAAACTCATCTCATAAAGAATTTACTTTGAATCAAATCAAAATATTTAATTCTATTATAAAAAATATAAAAGAAAAAAATATAGAAACAGGAATCATCCATGCTGCAAATTCAGGCGGTATCCTGCACTATCCTGAATCTCATTTTGATATGGTAAGACCAGGAATTATTTTGTTTGGATCTTATCCTGATAAGTCATCGGAAAAAAATGTTGAAATCAAACCTGTAATGACATTTGAATCAAGAATTGTTTTTATAAAAAAAGTAAAGAAAGGGGAAAAGGTATCATACGGTCTTATATGGGAGGCTGATGAAGATACTTTTATAGCTACAGTCCCTGCAGGATATGCTGATGGCTATAACAGGCTTTTAAGCAATAAAGGGAAAGTTGAAATAAAAGGTAGGATATATCCTGTTGTAGGTAGAGTATGTATGGACCAGATACTTATTAATATTGGCAATAATCATAATATGGAAACAGGAGATAAGGTAATTCTCTTTGGAGGAGATTCTTCTATTACATGCGATTCTGTTGCTGAAATATGCAATAGCATCCCTTATGAAATATATTGCAATATAAATAAAAGAGTTCCGAGGATATATGTTTGATACTGATGCAGACCACCTGTCCAATTACGGTCACCTGTCATCGAGTAGCAGGTCACCTGTCATACAGTTGCAGGCTACCCGTCATACCGGCAAAAGCCGGTATCTCCGTAACAGGCAATCAATAACCTAAATTTTCTCCAATAAGAAAAACTTTAATACGCCCTTTAACCGGTGATCTTCTTGTAATAACTGTGTAACTGCATATACATCCTGCATCAAAACAATCTTCACATTTACCACTTGAAACACACGGTGCTTTTTTCGAAAGCCTGATAGCATTAAGCGGAGCTGCACAGTTTCTTATACGGGATATTGCTTCTTGTTCATTGGCAACAATTTTATTAACTCGGGCAACAAGAAT